>MVCQ01000191.1 GCA_002059205.1 Candidatus Latescibacteria bacterium 4484_107 | reverse complement strand
CGCCAGGGCACGCACTCCTTCCAGGAAACCTTTGGGCGGCAGCTCCGATCTCAAGGGCTCCATAATAATGCAAGCCACCTCGCCCTTGTTTTCCTCCAGCCGCTGTTCCAACATCTCCAGATCGCCGTAGCGGAAAGGAAATATCGTCCCCGCAAGCGCCTTGGGCACACCCGTCGGATCAATGCCCGGAAAAAGGTGTTCGTCGAGCGTCGCGTCCTCAAGCAGGTTCGCCGCAATATACCAGTCGTGCCAGCCGTGATACCCGCAGAAGAGGACCTTGTCGCGTCCCGTAGTCCCCCGGGCAATGCGCACCGCGATCGTACACGCATCACCGCCCCCTTTGGCGTAGCGCACCATCTCCGCGGAAGGAATCGTGCGGATCAGTTCCTCCGCCAGTTCGAGTTCGAGTTCGTGGTTGATCGAAAAAGTGACGCCCTTGCCGATCTGCTCCTTCACCGCGTTGTCCACCACCTCGTCCGCGTACCCGAGGATGATGGCGAGAATGCCGCTGATCCAATCAATATACTCGTTCCCATCCACATCCCAGAAGTGCGATCCCTTCGCGTGATCCGCGTAGATGGGACTCACGCCATACGCCATGCGGGCGGGCCGGCGGCTGATCAGTTGCGTGGCGCCGGGGATCAATTTTTCCGCCCGCGCATAATCCCGAAGAGAACGCTCCACCGAATGCTGTTTGGGTTCCGCCATTTGGATTCCTTTCCTGAAGTGTTGTGGAGAATGGAAATATACAGGCCAGGCCCGCGCTTGTCAAGCCCTAATCGCAATCGGAAGGGTACCTCGTATCCCATAAAAAAAAGCCGGAGGAAACCGCCTCCGGCCTTCATGTTCTTCCTTGTTTCGACCCCTCGCTCACCCATTTTCATCCGTCGGAAGCCACAGCGAAAACGCGGTTCCCACCCCTGCCTCACTCTCCACGTCCAGCCGTCCTCCGTGTTCCTCCACGATCCGCTTGCAGATAGACAATCCCAATCCCGTGCCCTCCTCCGGCCCTTTGGTAGTGAAAAACGGTTCAAAAATCCGATCCAACGTATCCTCCGGGATGCCCGGTCCATTATCTTCAAAGCGCACGACAATCCCCGTGCTCCGTCCGTCCGGGCCGGTTCCATTTCCACTCGCCCGTATCCGAAGCGTTCCTCCGTCCGACATGGCCTGCGCCGCATTCTGGATCACATTCATGCATACCTGCTCCAACTTATTCCCATCGCCCATAATCCGGGGGAGGTCCCGATCCACCTCCAGAATCACCTCCACGCTGTTCGCGGAGAGATGTTTTTCGGTTAATAGCAGCGCATTCTCGAGGCATTTTGAGATCGCTGTGGGCACATGCGCTCCTTCGCTCTTCCGGGCGTACTCCTTCAGACTCCTTACGAGACGATCGATGCGTTCGGCCTGGTTCAAAATGGCCCGCACCGGTTTTTCCTCCGCTTCGTTTTTTTCTTTGCGCATCAACAAAAGCTGCGCGTGCCCCATAATTACGCTGAGGGGATTGTTGATGTCGTGGGCCACGGTACTCGCCATAAGGCCGAGAGAAGACATCTTCTCGGATTGAATCAATTGATTGTAGATATCCCGAAGCTCCTCGTTCACTCGCGCCAACTCCTCCGCTCTGGCGTTGGATTCAGCAAACAGGCTTGCATTTTCAAGTGCCGAAGCCACTTGAGAAGCCAGAACGACCGCGAAATCCTTATCCTCTTCTACAAAGCGGGGCGATCCGGGAAGACGATTGGCGTTGAGCACGCCCGATACCCGATCCTGAACGATCAGAGGCACCGAAAGCGACGTAGCGATGTCCGTTCGATGCATGGCCTTCCGGAGTTTCTCATCGCAGGCCGTGCCGTTGAGCAACAGGGGTTTTTTCTGCGCAATCACCCATCCCGCAATGGAACCTTCCATCGGGACACGCATCCCGCGCTTTACTTCCGAGGACAGCCCCCGGTGTGCCTGCAAAATCAGATCCGGCCCATCGAGAAGCATCAAAGATCCTTGCTGCGCTCCCAGCGAGGCGACGAGCGTATCCAGAATCTTCTCGCACAACTCATCCATGTCCAATTTGGACGTGATGGCCCGACCGATATCCACCAGGGTCACCATCCTCGACAAGCGCCGCTTCTCTCTGAAAAGTACGCGGCGGGCCACACAGCTTTCTACCCGCGCACTCAACTCGTCGAGACGAACGGGTTTGATCAGGTAGTCGCTGGCCCCCTCCTTCATCGCCTGAATGGCCGATGGAATCGTACCATACCCGGTAATGATGATCACTTCCACCGAAGAATCCTGGGCCTTCACAAATTGGAGCAATTCCAATCCGCCCACCTTCGGCATCTTCAGATCGGTGACCACCACGTCGAAGGGCATCTCCCGGAGGAGTTCCATCGCGCGCATGGCATTCTCCGCAGCCCGAACCTCATACCCCTGGTTTTCAAATAGCTCGGCTAAGGCATTCCGTATCTGGGCTTCATCATCTACGATCAGGATCTTCGCTGATTCCATCTATAAGACTCCCACAAACAGGATGATAGATAATCTGCAGCTAGCGCGGTGCGTGAAACAAGGGGCCGTAGCGGCGGTGCTTTCACACGCGCCCCTATAACTTATTTTTCGGCATCTGCTCAAAAGACCTTAACGGCTTTTTGGGAAAAAGGGTAATTTTTTCGCGCTACTGCTCTGCCCGCTTTGCCTAAATTATTTACTAGTGCTCTGTCAAGTTTGATTTACAGGATAAAGCCGAAAAAAAATCGGGCAAAGGATTGCCCTCCTACAAAGACACGTAGGAGGCGAATCCCTTCGCCGATCAGGGAACTCCATAACTACAAATTTCTATCCACCAAGTTGAGGCTTGACGGAGCACTAGTCTGCGCCTTTACGCTTCGGGCTTTGCTCAAGCCTTCCCGAAAACAGTGTAGGGATAAATATCCTATTTCTCCCTCTGAATTCATGAATAATTCAGGTTTATGAGTTCTTCCGGCTGATAATAATAAACCTCCGAGGTTTCGTAACAAGGTTTCGTAACACGCAGAGGTTTTATCTACCCTGCATTATTCACAAATTCGCCAAAAATCCTTTTTTGCTCTTGTGCAGCAAAGTGTTTTGGATTTTCGGTTTCAAAGCGCTATTTTTCATGAAAAGCCTGAAGCCGGGGCGCATCATCCAAGACTTGTGAATAATCCAGGCTATCCACCCAAGCAAATTCTGTTGCGCAGGGACGCCCTGATGCGGGCAGACACGCCGATCTTCTCCTATACTTCCAGCCGGACAAAATCATCCTTCAGTTTCGGATACAATCCGTGGAATACGTCGTACAGCCGGTCGTAGCGCGCCGCGTTCGCCGCGATGGGCACGGTGCACGCTTCATAGCGCACGGCCTTCCGGCATGCGTCCTCGAAATCCTCGTACACGCCCGTTCCGATTCCGGCCAACATCGCCGCGCCAATGCCGGCTCGTTCTTCCCCGTGCACGCGCACCACCTTCGTGCGGAATACGTCCGCCTGAATCTGCCGCCAGATCGGGCTTCGTGCGCCCCCGCCGGAGATTACGATCCGGTCGGCCAGAACGCCCAATTCTCTGAAAATCAACAGGGCATCGCGAAGTGCGAACGTCACGCCCTCCATAATGGCGCGGACCAAGTGGCCCAATGTATGATGCAGCCCAAGTCCGAAGAAGACGCCTCTGGCGTTCGGATCCATATGGGGCGTGCGCTCTCCGATGAGATAGGGCAGGAAGATCAGGCCCTCCGAACCCGGTGGGATTTGAGCCGCCATCCCGGAAAGCTCCTCGTACGATTTCCCCGCGATCCGATCCCGGAACCAGCGCAGCGAAAGCCCGGCGGAGAGGATTGCGCCCATCATGAACCAGCGGTCCCCAAGTGCGTGGCAAAAGGTATGCGTGCGGAGTTGGGGATCGTACACCGGGCCGGAGAGCGGCGCAAAAAGCTGGCCCCCGGTGCCGATGGTCGAAAGCATCGTGCCGGGCGCGATGATCCCGTTCCCGACCGCCGCCGCGGCTTGATCCCCGGCTCCGGCGACGACGGGCGTTCCGACGGTTAGGCCCGTCTTTCCCGAAGCCATCCGTCCGACGGTTCCGGCGATTTGGGACGATTCGAGCACCTTTGGAAAAAGGTCAGCGGGCAAATCCAACGCCTTCAGGAGTTCCCCGGACCAGCGCCGGTGCGCCACGTCGAAGAGCAAGGTGCCGGCCGCATCCGACACGTCCGAAGCCATTTCCCCGGTCAGTCGCCATCGCACGTAGTCTTTGGGGAGCAAGACCGCAGCCGTTCGTTCGAACACATCCGGTTCGTGTTCGCTCAGCCAGAGCAGAGAAGCCGCCATAAATCCCGGCGCCACCGGATTGGCAGTCCATCGCGCCAACTGATCCCACCCGACCCGTTCGTAGATGCTGCGGCACTGTTCCGCACTTCGCCCATCCGCCCAGATGATGGCCGGTCGGAGCACCCGGCGGTCCTTGTCCAAAAGCACGATCCCATGCATCTGCCCGGACAGCCCCACGCCGGCAATTGTCCGTGGATCCACTCCGGACGCGCTCAGCACCTTTTTCAGCGTGCGGCATGTCGCGCGCCACCAGGCCTCCGGGTCCTGCTCCGCCCACCCCGGCCGGGGCGTGCTGATCCCGGTTTCCTCCTGCGCCACGGCCCGCACGGTTCCCGCTTCGTCTATCAGCACGCTCTTCGTGCCCGAAGTGCCGATGTCTATTCCGATGAGATAACGCATCTCCCTACTCCTCTCTTCCCCATTGCCAAGATTTCAAAGATTTCAAAGATTGCCTATGTCCACCACACCCCAGGCAATTTTTGAAATCGTTTGTCCGCTATATCATCCCCCATCTCCGCCGAATGGTCCACTCTGCGCACAACAGGGCGATCAGTGCCGCAAAAAGTCCCCACCCATCCCAGAGCCGGATTTTGTGCAGGTGGGCGACCTGTTTCTTCTCCAAATCCACCTCCTCTAAGATCGCTCCGAACGTATCCGGCGTATAGAACGCTCCACCGCTCCGATAGGCGATCCGGCGCAGGAGTGGCTCGTTCATCTTGGTATTTTCAAACTCCAGGCTATACGGCCCCACTGTGAACGCGCCCCCGGCCTCCCCGATCCGGCGTTCGCCGATGGAGGCCCGTGCCCGGAAAGCATACTCCCCGGGTCG
>MVCQ01000055.1 GCA_002059205.1 Candidatus Latescibacteria bacterium 4484_107 | reverse complement strand
TGCCAAAATTGCCAAAATCGCGGGAACGGTCGAAGCCGCCTAATCTTTGAACTCTTTGAAATCTTTGAAATTTAGGCAATAGGAGGATAACATCATTGCCTGAATTACTAAGATTGCCAAAATTGCCAAAATTGCCAAAATCGCCAAAATCGCGGGAACGGTCGAAGCCGCCTAATCTTTGAACTCTTTGAAATCTTTGATATTCAGGCAATAGGAGGATAACATCATTGCCTGAATTACTAAGATTGCCAAAATTGCCAAAATCGCCAAAATCGCGGGAACGGTCGAAGCCGCCTAATCTTTGAAATCTTTGAAATCTTTGAAATTTAGGCAATGGGGTGGGGCGAGGAGGGGAGGAGGGAGGAGGCGCGATGCGTGTTACGAATCAGTTGATTATCAATACGGTATTGACCAATCTGGACAACAGTCGCGAGCGGCTGAGAGATCTGCAGACGCAGGCGGCCACCGGGATGCAGATTCAGCGCCCCTCGGACGATCCCATCGGAGCGATGCGGGTGTTGAAGCTGAATCTGCTTTTGCGGGATCAGCGGCAGTTCAGAGACAACATCAAAAACGGCATGTCGTGGCTTACGATGACGGAGAAGGTGTTGGATGAGGCGTCCTCGCTGATCGGGAAAGTCAAGACCACGACGGTGAGCGGATCGAGCGACTCCTTAGGCCCCTCGGAAAGAAAGGCGCTGGCGGTTCAGGTGGATAGCATGTTGGAACACCTCATCGCTTTGGGAAACAGTCGGTTGGAGGGGAAATATATCTTCGCCGGCACCCATACCCTGACCGCGCCCTATTCGGCTTCGAATGCGGTTCAGGACGAGAGATTCACCGCGCGCATCGGGGAAGCGGTCCGCCTGGCACATGCGGATCTGAGCACGGGGACCGCGACCGTGACCACGGAGGATGGAGCAACGACCTTTGTGGAGGGCGTGGATTACACTCTGGATTACACTCAGGGGACGATCACCGCGCTGGCCGACGGAGGCATGGCGAACGCCACGACATACGTCGTGAATTACGAGACCCGGACGACGAATGCGGTATCGCTGGGCGTAAGCAGCACCACGGGGAACATAGATCGGGAGATCGGCGAAAGGACGCTGATGCCGGTGAACATAAGCGGGGAGGCGGTGTTCAACGGGACGACCAACGCATTCGAGGTGCTGGTGCGTCTGAAGGACAGCCTCCTGAGAAACGACGGAGACGGGGTTCGTGGTGTGATGGACGACCTGGATGCGGTGTTGGATCAGATCATCTCGGTCAGTGGCGTTGTGGGGGCGAGAGTGCATCAGTTGCAGCTATCGGAGCAGCGCATACAAAGTGAGATTCTACACACCCAGGAGCTTCTGTCGGCGGTACAGGAGATTGACCTGGCCGAGACCGTGTCGCGATTGAAGGCGGAAGAGTTGACCTATCAGACTGCGCTTTCGGTGGGAGGACGGATTGTGCTGCCTACGCTGCTGGATTTCGTAAAATGAGTAATGCCATGAAGAATGCCCTCCCAAACGGCCTCCATGCAAGGCCAGGGGGGAAAGGGCATCGCTCATTATTCATTCTTCATTACTCACTAAACCGAGGGGAAGCTGTGAAGATTCAAAGTCATACATTCGGCGCGGTGGAGGTAAAGGAAGACATGGTCCTGCGTTTTCCGGACGGGATAATCGGGTTTGAGGAGTTGAAACGGTACGTAATTTTGGAGGTGGAGGAATACGGGCCGTTTCGCATCTTGCTCTCTTTGGACGATCCCGAAGTCGGTTTCCCCTTGATAGATCCCGCTCTATTCTTTCCGGACTATACTCCGAACATCCCGCCATCGGACCTTAAGCGGCTCAGTCTGCCCTCGATGGATGAGGGACGGATATTCTGCATTGTCACCTTGAGAAAACCCGAGGAGTCCAGCACGGTGAATCTGCGGGGGCCTATTGTGATCCATCCCGAAACGCGCATCGCAAGACAGACCATTTTGACTCAAGCTGCGTATCCGGTGGATCAACCTATTATTAATGAACAATGAGTAATGAACAATGAGCAATACCCTTCCCCCCCTCCCTTTGGTTTATGTGTCTCTGTGGTAAATTTCAGACTTCTCACGGATGAATCTACTTCCTAATTTTAATACTGTTATAGCCTTATGGGTGTGGTCAAAATTGGGGTCGGGATAGAGTATTGTTCATTGCTCATTATTCATTGCTCAATGAATCGGGGGATGTATGCTGATACTGACAAGGAAGTTGGGAGAAGGCATCGTCATCGGAGATGGCATTCGAGTCACGGTGGTGGATATTCGGGGCAAACAGGTGAAGCTGGCCATTGAAGCGCCGAGGGACGTCACGGTGCATCGGGAAGAGATTTATCAACGCATTGTGGAGGAAAATCGGCAGGCCGTGTCGGCAGACAGCACGCGCCTGAGTGAAATTGCCAGCATGTGGAAGCAGCGGAAAAAATCGTGAAGCGGAGAGCGGGAGGCGTAGAACCTGAAACACGTTGCTGCACAAGAGCAAAGAAATATTATGGACGAATTTGTGAATAATGCAGATCTATTCTCCCAACAAAATTTCCCTTTCCGTATTGTATAGCCGGCATTCACCACTTAGGGTTTCATCGTGCCGGAATTTGGAATGAAAGGATGACTATGAAATCGGACACAAAACCAATAGAAGCGCCTGCGCAGAGCGATCCCGATTCCTTTGAAACGCACCGAACACGCTATGAAACGCTCGTGCAGGAGAAAAACTGGGAGGAAGCGCGTCCGCACATCGTTCGGGCGCTCGCGATTCGGCCTGAATTTGCTCCGGCCCATAATCAGCTTGGGATATACTGTTTCCATGAAAACGATCTTGGGCAGGCGGAGACATGCTTCAAAAAGGCGATTCAGTTGGATTTCGGGCTGATTGAGGCCCACTTCAATTTAGGCTCGCTGTTTCAGTCCATGGGAAGAATGCAGGAAGCCCTTCCTCACTTCAAGGAAGTGGTGACGGCAAACCCGGAGGACTGGGAGACTTACAACCGCATGGGGATGTGCTGTATAGCCCTGAAGGCGAAGGAAAATGCGGAAGCTTTTTTTTCTGAGTCGCTTCGGCTCCGTCCGGATTTTCTGGATCCGCTCGTGAGCCTGACCGCGCTCTATATGGAACAGGGGCGGCTCCCCGAAGCCGGGGCTTTATTGAAAGAGGGATTGAAGGCGCATCCCGGGATTCCTCAGCTTCATTTCACCCTGGGTCTGGTGCTGAAAACGCAGGAGCAGTTTGAAGACGCGCTTGGGGAATTCCGGGAGGTGGTGTTGCGCGATGGGGACAACGCGGAGGCGTTCAATTATCTCGGCGAATGCTGCGTGGCCCTGGGGATGGAGGAGCAGGCCGAGCCTTTCTTCGCCCAAGCCGCCAAGATGGACCCGGAGATGTCCCCGGCCGTATTCAATCTCGGCAAGCTCTACCACGATCAGAAGCGGTGGGACGAGGCCATCGTGACCTTGGAGGAATGGCTCCGGCAGGAGACCGGAGAGATCGTTTTCGCGGAGCATGCACCGGAGGACGATGGGGTGCACGGACTGGTGTATGACATGCTGGGCACGTGCTACGCCCAAAAGGGAGACTATGATCGGGCGCGGGAGCTGTGGGAGCATGCCCTGTCTCTGAATCTGGACCAGACGGAGATTCTCGAGAAACTGGAATGGCTGCCTCAGCCCTTGCTCAGACCGGTGAGCCTGACGATAGACGACTAATGGGGACGACGCGGAAAAAGAAAGGAACAGCATGTCAACGTATGAGGAACTAATGAAGCAGGCCGATAAACTGGCACGGGATGGGCGCGCGGAAGAAGCGATCTCCGCTTATGAGGAGGCCATTGAGGAGGCGCCCGATCGGGTGAGTGCGTATTACAATCTGGCCCTGCTCGCCCACCAGCAGGGCAAATTGGACGAAGCCATCGCAACCTTCGAGAAAGCCGCCGGGTTGGATCCGGGCGGCGCTTCTATTTTCAATAATCTCGGCGTGCTGTATTATTCCAAAGGGATGTTGGAACAAGCGGAGGCGCGGTTCAAAAAGGCCATCGAACTGAAGCCCGGCTACGCGGAAGCACGGGATGGATTGGAGGCGGTTTGCCGCAAACTGGGGAAGACCGCGCCATGCGCGGAACCGGAATCCTGTCAGGAGAAGGAGGAATCGGTTCCGGCAAGAAAATTGACGTTGAGCAAAAATGAATTGATGGCCGTGCTTCAAAGATGTCGTCGTTATCTCCATCCCGAAGTGCGCACCGGTGAGTTGATCCTGTCTCAGGACATCTTTCAAGATAACGACAGAGAGACCAACGTATGGATTGCGCCGGACGCACAGCTCGATCTGACGGGGAATATCACGATCGGAGCGTGGACGATGATCGGTTCGGGAACGAGCATTTTGACGCACGATCATTATCATGCCGGACGTTCGGTTCCGCTTCTTAAGATACAGGAAGAAAAAGGGGTGATGTGGCAGGACAAGACGATCGGACGGGATGTCTGGCTGCACGGGTGCACAATTCTATATCAGGTAACCGAAATCCCGGATGGCGTGGTCGTTGGGGCGAATTCGGTGTTGACGCGAAATCCCGAGCCCTATGAAATCTGGGCGGGCAATCCCGCCAGGAAAGTCGGGATGCGGGACTAACCTGCATGATTCACAAGTTTGCCAAAAATCTTCCTTTACTCTTGTGCGGCAAAATGTTTTGGATTTCCGGTTTCAAAACGTTTTTTTGTTACATCGGGATTTTGTAACCCCGATGCTCAGCCTTGGGGCATCTCTGACACGGGAAATCCCTTTCCCGGAGATCTTCTCCCTTTCGCTTACCCCTCCCCGAAACGGGGAGGGGAACTATCCCTCTGAAGACGGAAACAACATACTCCCCCTTCCCTCGTAGGGAAGGGGGCCGGGGGGTTGGGTTACGCCTCCCATTCCACCTTTCACTACAAAGAGAGAACAGCAAATTGACACTCCCAATAATTCCAAAAGAAATAAATTCCGCAAAAACCCCCACGCTTTCCTGCTGCATGATCGTCCGAAACGAGGAACAATTCCTCCCCCAATGTCTCGAGAGCATCAAAGACGTCGTGGATGAGATCATTGTGGTGGATACGGGTTCGACGGACCGAACGGTGGAGATCGCCGAAGGCTTCGGGGCTAAAGTCCATCATCATCCATGGAACAACGATTTCAGCGAGGCGCGCAACATTTCGCTAAGCTACGCCACGTGCGATTGGATCCTTATCATGGATGCGGACGAAGAGTTGGAGCGGGAAGACGTTCCCCTGCTGCTGAGTCTTTTAAAAAGTGACGAATACAATGCCATCTTCCTCGCGAATATCAACGTCCTCTCCGACAGTCAGCAATCCAAACACTACAATGCGCGGGTCTTCCGCCGCGGCACTATGCATTACGAAGGGATCGTGCACAATCAGCCCGTGATCGAGGGCAATACGCTTTCCACCGAGATCCGCCTGCATCATTACGGGTATGGGCTGCCTGAAGAGGCGATGGCGAGGAAACACCGCAGGACGGGCGATCTGTTGAAACGCCAGCTCGAAGAAACGCCGGAAAATACCTTCGCGCAGATGAATTTCGTGCGCATCCTCCGCAACCAGCACCGCTTCGACGAGGCCATCGGACAGGGAAAGGAATTTCTGAGGCAATACAGCGCCCGGATGTCCCCGATGCACCGACAGATGATCTCCAACGATGTGGCATATTGCTTGTTCGCGACCGACCAATACGAAAAGGCGGAGGACATGTGCCGGCAGGTGTTGGAAGAGAACCCGGACAATCTCGATGTGTTGTTCACCCTCGGAGCGGTGCTCTCCAAGCGCGGGGAACACCGGGAGGCGCTCCGTCATTTCAAGAAATTTCTCAGCGCGAAACGGGAGGAGGACTGGCGGCCCGCGTTCACTCAACTGATCGTGGATACGTACACGCTCGAGGACAGGGTGTGGAACAACATCGGCGAATGCTACCGAAACATGGGGCTTTTGGATCAGGCCATCAGGGCCTACCTCAAAGCCATCCGGATCAACCCGGGGCACGTCAACTTTTATAAAAATCTGGCCTTCTCCTACATCCGGCAAAACCGGCCGGAACGTGCGGAGGAGATATTCAAAAAGGCGATCACTCTGGGCATCGCGGACGAATTCGTCTTTTTCGGACTCGGCGAAGTGTATCGGTCCCAAGGGGAGCCGGAGCGCGCCATAGCGGCGTATAGAAAAGCCCTCGCGATCAAAGAGGACTTCGCGGATGCGCACAGCGCACTGGGACAGGTTCTCCTCGCACAAGGTGAGCTGCAGGACGCGGAAACCGAGCTGGAGCGAACGCTGAAGTACTCCCCCACTCACATAGGCGCCCTGCTGAGTCTGAGTCAGATCCACGGCCGGACTGACCGAAGAAAGGAAGCCCTCGCGTGCATGGACCGGATCGTGGCGATCGCCCCGCCGGATGGAAATCTCCGCCTCCATCTCGCGGGCCTCTGCATCGGCATCGAAGCTTACCCTCGCGCCATCGAATTCTTCGAGGAACATCTGCGCTCCCACCCCACAGATTACAGCGCGCTGACGGATCTGGCCACCTGCTATCTCCATCTCGGCAAACGGGAGGCCGCGCTCACAGGCTACCGGGCCGCCCTGCAGCTCAATCCCCGACACGAGCAGGCGCTGAAAAATCTGAAGCTGCTCCTGTGATTGCTTCAGCCACTTGCAAAAGTCCGAAACAATCTCATCTGAGGATCGTTTTGCAAGTGGCTCTGGTGATTGGTAGTTCGTGACTCGTGACTCGTGATTGGTGGCTGGTTACCGGCGAGCCCCCCTCACTTTCTCACTTTCCCACTTTCCTCTATACCCCCTCCTGCTCTGCCTCCGCGCCTTCCTCATGAAAAAAAACACTAAAGTTTTTGGAAAGATTTACCGATAGCATAACCAAGAGACGAGAAAATCCCTTCGACAGAGGCAAAGAAGGAGGTGATACTGAAACGGAAAACATGTAGCAGGAGTCCCTGTGGGGCTTCGCGGAAACCAGGATAGACGCAACCTGTGGGCATGGATGCCCGACGTGGTCCAGCGCCGAAGCGGTGCTCGACCCATCAAACAAGGAGGTATGAACTCATGGCTTTTGACTTTTCCAGAATCAATACGAACCTCGCCGCCTTGCAGTCTTTGAATGCGCTTAACGGGATCAACCGGAGACTGGGCGAGCATCAACTCAGGCTGGCGACGGGCAAGCAGATCAACTCGCCCTCTGACAACTCCGCGGGGTACACGATCGCCACCAAACTCGGCGTGCGGGCCTCGGGATTGGGGCAGGCGCTGGACAACATCGGCAGCGCGAAGAACCTGATCGCGGTATCGGAAGGGCACCTGACCAACATCAACGATATTCTCGCTTCGATGAAGGTCAAGGCCTCCGAGGCAGCCAATGATACGTTGGGTACGGCCGAGCGGTCCGCCATTTTAGAGGACCTTCAGCGGTTCAACGATCAGATCGATCAGGAATACGCCCAGGCGAAGTGGAACAGCGTCGATTTGCTTCACGGGGGTTCCGACTTCAAGTTCCAGATCGGCGCCGGCACGACTGAGAACATCAGCGATTTTAACATCGCCAAGCAGGTCTGGTCCGGCGGCGGAACGGGCTTCAACTCCGCGGGGTTGAACGTAGTCGCTTCCAGCACGAGTGTGGATACGTTGAGCACCTCCACGCTCTCCACCGATTACGCCAGCGTGGCAATGGGCACGGGCGCCACCTTGCTGGGGAACCTCACGGAGCTGTCTTCGGGGTACTACACCCTCGAAGTCGCGACGGCCTCCGCGGGCGCCAATACCGTGACCGCTACCATCACCCTGCGAGATGCCAATGGCGAC
>MVCQ01000054.1 GCA_002059205.1 Candidatus Latescibacteria bacterium 4484_107 | reverse complement strand
TTTGTCGCACAAGAGCAATAGAAGATTTTGGGCAAATTTGTGAATAATGCAGGTGGAAAAGATCAGTTAGGCAAAATTCCAGAGGGTTCTCTCCATACAACGGACAACAAACGCTGTTCTTATAAATAACGTGCGATCTCGATGTCCGGAATCTCAAGATGCACGGTCAATCTGCCATTGGACCGCTCGATCTGAACGGGCGTTCGATATACTTTCTCAATGTGCTCTTTGGTCAAAACATCCCTGACCGCCCCTTTGGCCTGGATTTTACGACCGTGCGTCAGGATCACCTCATCGCAGAACATCGCGGCCAGATTGAGGTCATGCATGGCACTGATTACCGTGATCCCTTGCGTGCGGCTCAGCTTCTTAACCGTAGCCATAAAGGAGACCGCATAGCGAATATCGAGGTTTGAAGTCGCTTCGTCGAGGATGAGCACGCGCGGTTGCTGGGCCAACGCCCGGGCGAGGATCACTCGTTGACGCTCTCCGCCCGAAAGCGTGTTCACCGGTCGCCGGGCGAATTCGATAGTGCTGGTAAGCTCCATACATTGGACGCCTATTTCGATGTCCTCGCGGGAGAACCTTCCGAAGCGGTCTTTGAATGGATACCTGCCCATCAAAACGGTTTCAAGCCCCGTGAAGGGAAAATGGATCGGATTGAACTGGGGCACGGCCGCCAGAAAACGGGCCATATCGCGCGGGGGAATCTCATCCACTGGGCGGTCGTCTATCCGGATCGTTCCCTCCTCCACGCGGAGCACGCCCGAAATCAGTCCGATCAGGGTGGTTTTACCGCACCCGTTGGGGCCAAGCAAGGCCACGAACTTCCCCGGTGTGATCTCAAAATCCACGCCGTCCAAGACCGTCTTCGGCCCGTAGCTGAACCGGACGTTTCGGCCCACGATCGTCGGAGCCATTGTTTTTTCTTCAAGCATATCATCCTGAAAGTACGCTTCGAAATGCTGCTGTTATTTCTTTTACGATGTCCGTTGTCAGTTGTCGGTTGTCGGTTGCGGTGGTCTATGGACGACGGACAACGGACAACCTACCAATGGCCGTTCGCATTCACGTCAGCACGGCTCCTTCCCGCATCCGGGTCTTGTAGATATACACAAAGAAAGGCGCGCCGATCAGGGAGGTAACGATGCCCACCGGCAGCTCCAACGGCGAAGCAATCGTGCGCCCCACGGTATCGCAGACCAGGAGGAAGAACCCGCCGCCGAGCGCGCTGAACGGGATGAGCGTTCGATGATCCGGGCCGATGAGCATTCGCACGCTGTGAGGGACTACCAATCCCACAAAGCCAATCGGGCCCGCGACCGAAACCGCGCCGGCCGTGATCAGCGCGGCGGTAATCATCAATATTTTCCGGGAACGGTTGACGTGCACGCCGATGTGCCGGGCTTGCTGCGCGCCGAGCGAAAGGAGGTTCAAATCGCGGGCATATACGATGGCAAACAGAATTCCGACAAGCACGATGGGCCAGCACACCTTGACGTGCGTCCATTCGCGGGAGGCCAGAGAGCCGACGCCCCAAAGCGTAAGTGTGCGCAGGCTTTCCTCTTCGGCGATGATTCGGATGAAGCTCATCGCCGCGCCGAGGAAAATCCCGATAATGACCCCGGCGAGAATCAGCGACAGGGGGCTTGTGGAGCCGCGTCCCGACTTGGCCACGAACCAGACCAGCGACAACGTGAGCATCGCACCCGAAAAAGCCGCTATCGGAATCCCAAGCGCACTGTGCGCCAAGGAGGTTCCCGCGCCGAGCACCATAAACAACGACGCGCCCGCCGCCGCGCCTCCGGACACACCGAGCGTGCCCGAACTGGCCAGCGGATTGAGCACCAATCCCTGAAAAATGGCGCCGCTGACCGCAAGACCCGCGCCCGCCAACAGGGCAATCAAAATGCGCGGCAAGCGTCCCTGCCCGATCCAGATTTCATAATTTTCGAGATCGCGCAAGGCTTCGGAGCAATCCTCCCATTCCTTTTCGACAGCCGCCCACCGGGATTGTAATGCGTGGGCTGGCAGGCCGCTCTTTTCCTGCTGTCTGACTTGTTCACGCAGTCGGGAGGCCTCTTTGCGCAAGCCCTCCATCCTGCCCGACAGGTCCGACTTCTGTTCCGTCCAGAGCGATTCAAGCCCCGGAACCCGGGAAAGAAGAAACCGGGCAGTCGCGCTCGGAGGGATTCTAGCCGGTCCGATCCCGGCGGCAACGAGTACGCCGCCCAAAGTAATCATTAGAAATCCGATTCCCGCGATCCACTTCAGGAACGTCCGGTGAGCGATGCTTCGGACGTGGCGCTCCACTATTTGCGCCATGTTTTTTGAAGAGGGGTCCGTTTTCACTTCAGAACATTCCTTTTCTATTGGATAAAGCGCTCACCGCGAAACGTGAACTTCCGAATCACGAATTACAAATTACGATCCCCGCAGCCCGCCACACGCAACCCACACCCCGGAAAGCAATAGAAGCTATTCCTTCGAGATCTCAATAGAGACGTCAGCAGGCAAAGCCAGGCCCGCTTCTACCTCGATGGTTTTGAGGATCCCAACCGGAACGGGGCAAGAAGGATGGGGACAATGTGTTATAGCCAATTGCAAGGTGAGAGGGCCTTCCCCTCTATGCGTGATCTCCCGGAAAGGATCCACCTTGCGCAACTCCTCGGCCAAATGCTGAATTTCCTCACAGTCGCTCTCGATCGAAAGCTCGCAATGAGAGCCATTCATACGAGCCTCTACCTCGGTTGTGAATCCACATATCCCCGAAAAAATCTTTGCTTTGGACATAGTTGTCTTCCTGTCTATGCTTAGGTGAATGGCACGGCAAAGCCGTATCAGTTGTCGGTTGTCGGTTGTCTGGGACATCTTACGACGGACGCTATCCCACGGGCCACGGACAACGAACAACGGACGACAAACAACAGACATGTGCGTCCAAAATGCTCCCTTCCTGAATCCACAAAAGCCGTTCAAAAATTACGCATGATCCGCCTTAGCAACCAGATTTTCCGCCAACTTCAAGTCCGACGCAAAATGCAGGTGCGCATAAGACGCCAGCACGTTTCCCACCATAATCCCATCCCGCTTTCCCGCCCGCCCGCGACGCTTGACCGTTTCGTACGCGTAGGTGACTTCCCCGATTTCCTCCACCGTGGACCAGTGAAATTCGTGGCCGCGATGCACCGCTCCCGCAGGCGATAACACATTATCGCGCCGAACGCGAATCGTGACGTACCCGAGCGCCATGCGTCTTGGCATCATATTCGATTTAACAGGCAGCACGCCGGCCATCGGATAGACCCTCCCGTCAAAGGTCCGAATGCTTTGCGCGAGAAGCATCAGCCCGCCGCATTCCGCGTAAATGGGCATGGACGCTTCCGCGAAACCTTTGATGGATCGCAGCATTTCGGAATTATCGGCAAGCTGCTCCACGAACATTTCCGGGAATCCGCCACCGATGTACAAAAGCTCTAAATCGTTCGGCAAAGAGCGGTCATAGAGCGGCGAAAAAAAGACCAATTCCGCGCCGAACGCTCTGAGGATGTCGAGATTGTCCTCGTAGTAGAAATGGAACGCTTCGTCCCGGGCCACGCCGATTTTGACGGGATGGTGCGGTTTCGATTTTTCCGTAAAGATAGACGGCGTGTATTCCGGCAATTTTCGCACATCGGAAGCCCATTCGATCAGGCGTTCCAGATCCACGTGTTCGAGCACGTTTTGCGTGATTTTCTCATACCGCTGCTCCGCGATTTGGCCCTCTGCGTGCGGGATCAATCCGAGATGACGTTCGGCGAGAACGATCTCCGAATCGTTCTGCAAATACCCCAAAACGGGCGTCTCGGTGGCGGCCTCAATGGCGGGCCTGACGTACTCTAAATGGTTCTCACTGCTGATGTTATTTGCGATCACGCCGACCACGCGCACCGCCGGATCGAAGGTCTTGTATCCGTGCACCATCGCCGCGGCGGAACGAGCCATCGCTTTGGCGTTGATGACTAAAAGCACCGGAGCGTCCAAAAGTTTTGCAAGATGCGCCGTGCTGCCCCGTTCATCGAGCGCGTCATATCCATCGAACATACCCATCACGCCCTCGATGACGGAGACGTTGGCGTGGCGGGCGCTGTGCTCGAACAACTCCAACAACCTGTCCCGCCCGATCATCCAGGTGTCCAGATTCCGCGACGGGATTCCGGTTACGTGCGTGTGGTGACCCGGATCAATGTAATCGGGGCCGGCTTTGAATCCCTGCACCTTGTACCCCTTGCGCGCCAACGCCGACATCAGACCGATCGCCACCGTTGTTTTTCCGCAGCCGCTGTTTGTCCCGGCGATGACGATTCGGGGGGAAGGCGTTGGTTGTCCGTTGTTTGTTGTTTGTTGTCCGTTATCCATGATTTGGCGTTTGTTGTTTGACGTCCGTTGTATGTTGTGGCTTGCGCGTTGTCCGACCCAACCGACCACGGGCCACGACAACCCACCACGGAAAAAAACTCAAAATTGCTCGAGGGCCTTTCGGAGATGTTCGATGAAAATTTTGAGCACCTCATCGTTGACGCCCATACCTTTCCCGACGGTAGCGGCCATCGAAGAAAGGGCGTTCTTCCAGCTATCCTCCCCGTCTCCCATCACATCGTTCATGATGTGATCGCCCGCCACCAGCATCATAGGAACAAAATGCACGTTCGCGACTCCGGCGGCTCTGGCGTCGGCAAAGGCGCGATCCGTTCCAGGCTGCCCTTCAACAGTTGCGAGAAAGGTGTTTTTACGGCGTTCGCGGACGAGTTGATCCATCTTGATCAGCGCGGTATTAAATTCGGGCCGATGGTCGTTTCCGTGTCCGCAAAGGAGCGTCACAGCGTCTCGTTCGGACGCACACTTCGGCGCCAGGGCCGCGAACAATTTCTCGAAATCCGCCTCCCCGGACAGAAGCGGAAGCCCGTATTTGACGTTCAGCCCCTTCGCCGGAACCAGGACGAGCTTCTCGTGAAATTCCGATCCCGGAACCACGTGCAGCGATTGCACCGCCACGTTGGTCTTCCCTTCTTTACGGAGGCGTTCATAAACTTCCGCCAGCGTGTGGCGGACGATGCCTCGCTTTTTCAACTTGGCGATAATCATCCGGGAAGTATACGCCCAACAAATCTCGTGTCCGGGAACCCGTTTCCTGATGGCCTCTTCAATCGTGTCGAAGGTGGCCATCGCTTTGGTCGAAGTACCGAACGCACACAGAACGATCACGGGGGAATCGCTTGCAGTCGCTTGCGCGGAAGAATCCATGCTTCGCTCCTCTCCGGAAAAAGCGTCCGTTGCCGCTACACCGAGCAGCGGACGACACACAACAAACCGCGGACTAAAAACTGAGATTATTCGTAACATACACCCTGCGTCCCGGAAGCTGCCGCAGATAGGAAATACTCTTGTGATCGGTGATGTTCTGCACGCCCACGGTCACCTTATACGCCTTCTTCCAATGCAAAAAAAGATGCCCATCGAGGCTGTGTTGATCCGGGAAGGCCTCCTCCCCACCCCATTCTCCATGAACAAATCTGTACGAAGCTCCCACGCCGAAGACCAGCGATTCGCGGCGCACGATAGACCGTTTCGCCTTGAGTTTCAGCATATCGCTCGGCTTGTTCTCCAGCCGCTCCTTGTTGGTGATGTCTTCCGCGTAAGTATGCGTGTAGGACACGGACGCTTGCCCGTGCTGGCTCCTGATCGAGACGAACAACTCCGCGCCGTGCGTGCGGACGCGCGCCACGTTGGTCACGGTTTTCGTATATTCGGACGCGGTGGAATCGGTGACCGCTCCGGAATACATGCCCCGTGGGAAAATCTCGACCATTTTCCGATAAGTCTCGGAACTCGTGTCAAAGGAGGTGAACTGCAGCGCGTCCCACAATTCGTTCCAGAACAAATTGGCGTGGACGTGAACGCGGTCCATCCAGAAATACTCCGGGCCCGCGTTGAGGCCCAACGATACTTCGGGTTTGAGCCTCGGTTCCCAGGGAGCGTACTCCCGCAGCAATTCCCCGCCAATGATCGCCATACTTTTGGTCGAGATCGGAAGCTCGTAGTAAAGCTCCTTGAAATCCGGCGCGCGATACCCCTTGGCCACGGAAGCCCTCAGAACCAGGCAATCGTGCGCTCTCAGGACATCAGTCTGCTTTCGGCTGATGGCGAGTTTGGGAGACAGATCGCTCCCGTACGCGTCGCTGTGCTCATATCGAAGTCCGCCGAGCACGGAAAAGCCCGACGCAAAGGCCCGCTCGATCTGACCGAAAAGGGATTGTTCCTTTCGATTTTTCCAGCCTCCCGAAATGTTATCCGTGTAGAAATCCTTCTGTCCCGCGTCTCCTCCGGCCACCCAGAGCAATGCGCCGCGTTCTCCGTGCACCATCAACTCCCCGCGTGTCAGATCCTCGTTCTGGCGTTTGAGGCCGGGGATCTCTTCGCCTTTGTCGAATCCTCCGATGTATTGGATCGCCTCGAACGGGCGGCTTTCCAATGCGTCCAACTCCTTGATGCGATCCCCGTACGCCACGTATGTCTGATAGCTCTCGTGCTTGTACCGCGTGGTGTAAAGCGAAAACGTGCATGCCGTTTTATCGCCCATCCGATAGGTCAAAGACGGATTGACGGCATATCGGCGCAAATCGAAATTCTGAGCCGAGGAACGATTCAGGCCATGTTTTTGCGCGCGCTGCAACGTGAGCTGTCCATTCACACACAGCGAAAAGTCCGGCGTGAGCGTTTGTTCGATATCCACTCCGATGTCATATCCGACGCTCACCGGATTGTGGGCCACGTTTCCGTCGTCATCCTGCAGATAATAACCGTCCCTTGTGTTGATCGCAAGGCTGAGCGCCGCAGCCGTATTCGGCCGTTTGAGGTTAAAACGATGGGACCAATGGATCGTATTGTTCCAGTTCGGGTCGGCTTTGAAGACCAAAGAAGTGGAGTAGCCCGTGGATTTATGCGGCTTTTGGGTGATGATGTTCACCACGCCGCCGATAGCCCCGGAGCCGTAGAGCGAAGACGACGGCCCTTTGACCACCTCGATACGCTCGACTCCGCCCACGTCGAACGTGGCCATATCTATTCTGCCCGCGTAATTTCCGAACACCGGACGCCCGTCCACGAGCACCAGAATCCTACGCCGATCCATCCCCTGGATATTCAGGCTCTTGGCATACCCGACTCCGCTGCGGGGATCGTCGTTGACGTACAGTCCGGGCGCGTCGTCCAGGGCTTCGCCCATGTGCTCATAGGGATTTTCGCGAAGCTCCTTTTCGTGCACGAATTCCGTGAGCGCCGGCGAATCGGAGATACGGCGCTCTATGCGCGTGGCCGTCACCACCATCTCGTTCATCCAGAACACCCTTGGGGCGAGGCGAATCTCAAACGTTTTTGAAGCGATGGCGACCGTTTTCATCTCGTATCCCAGCGAACTCACCGCGAGTTTCTCCCCCAAAGCCACGTTTGTAATCTGAAACCGTCCGTCCTCGGCGCTATGCACCTTCGCGCCGCGTTCCGACACCAGTTTCGCCCCGGCGATAGGCTGCCCTGTTTCGGAATCCAAAACTCTTCCCGAAATCGTGATGAGGGCTTCCGAATTGCCTGACGCCGTTCCCAGAAACAACCCCATCAGAAGCGGGACGCAAAGCCACGCGTATTTCATAGTACGTTTCCTCCTTGGGGGAATTGGTGATTGGTGATTACGCTATTGTAAGTTGTCCGTTGTGCGTGCGGTGCGGTGCAACCGACCACCGACAACAAACGACTGCCCCTTTCCCGATCACCAATCACCGGATTATCACCAATCACCGGATTTTTACCGTTCTCCGCACTGAAAAATTCCGCTCACTCGACAAACTTCCGGTCGGCGCGTTCGGTGTAGTTGTAGGACAGGGTGTATGTGCGCGCGTTATCTCCTTTCGTGTAATTGGTCAACTGCATGCGGGCATAATGGCCGTTGCCGCACCGGACTACGTAACACTTGCCGGCATCGGCATTGAGGCTGCTCCCCCTGCCCGTGTACCACTTATTGTCGTCGTAATTCGGATCGTCCGCGTCTTCTTTGGTCAGGAGGGGCATGATACTCACTCGCGGCTTGGGATCCGCCATGGTTGCGATGGCGGCTACTACGTCCACGGTGTACCCGGTTTCCGGGGCTTCCGTCACCTTGGTCAAATCGGATTCTTCCACGATCAGCAAGCCTCCGCCTCCGCCGGAATCCGTCTCCTCCGCTGTGCTTCCGCTGTTCGTCGAGAACTTCGTTCCCAGAATGCGAAGGTCCCAATCTTTCGTGCCTTTCTGAGACGCCGCTACCACAGCCCCTGTCTTGAAGCTGAAATACGTCCAGTCATCCGCGGTGGTTGCGTCCGAGACATCTCCCGGCACGGTGATGGTCACCTCCACGGGAACCATCTGCGTCGTGCCGGAAGACGTCGGGGACGAATCGT
>MVCQ01000053.1 GCA_002059205.1 Candidatus Latescibacteria bacterium 4484_107 | reverse complement strand
CCGCCCCCTGACCCCTATTTCACAATTTCGAGTTTCACCTTTGCGGTGCCGCTTTGCACCAGCCCGATCTTTTTCGCGGCCCCGTAGGACAGGTCTATGATCCGCCCTTTGACGAACGGACCCCGGTCGTTGATGCGCACCACCACGCTCATCCCGTTGCCTAAATTCGTAACCCGCACGTTCGTGCCGAAGGCCAGTTTCCGATGCGCGGCGGTCATGGCATACATATCGAAAATCTCTCCGTTGGCCGTCTTGCGTCCGTGAAACTTCTTCGCGTAGTAGCTGGCTCCCCCGATCTGGTAGGCCCCGGAGGTCTGGACCGATCGGCTCGTCCGCTGTTTCCCGGAGCGTTTCGCGCGATACTTCGGCGCCGGGGAACATGTCACTTCGAACATCATTATAGCTGTGATGAGCACCGCAGCAAGGACTAAATTGTTTAGGCCCAATCTTTGAACGCTTTGAAATCTTTGAAATCCAGGCAGTCTTTCCATTTCAAACCTCCAGAGCACCTATGATTTCCTTCACCGACCCCATCCCCCGCTCCCTCAGAGTGTCTTCCAGCCCCTCCACAATTCGGATCGTGGACGTCGGATCCACGAAATTCGCCGTGCCCACCTGCACCGCCACAGCCCCGGCCAACATGAATTCCAGGGCATCCCCGGCGTTCATAATCCCGCCCATGCCGATCACCGGAATCCGCACGGCCTGAGCCGCCTTCCACACCATAGCCAGCGCCACGGGTTTGATCGCGGGGCCGGAGAGCCCCCCGGTGACACCGCCCAATTCGGGCCGTCTGCGCACCACGTCAATGGCCATCCCGACCAGGGTATTGATAAGCGAAACCGCGTCCGCCCCGGCCTCCTGCACGGCCTCGGCGATTCGTACGATATCGGTCACGTTGGGCGTCAACTTGGCGATCACGGGGAGCCGCGTGACGCTTCGGACCGCGCCGATGACCGCGGCCGCGACCTTGGGATCCGCGCCAAAAGCAAGTCCCCCCTCTTGCACGTTGGGGCAGGAGATATTGATCTCCAGCGCGTGGATGCCGGGACAATCAGAAAGCCGGCGAACTACCTCCACATACTCATCCATCGAGCGTCCGGCCACGTTCACGATCACCGCGGTTCCGCACGATCTCAGAAAAGGCATCTTATCCCGCGCAAACGCCGCCACGCCCACGTTCGCCAGGCCGATGGAATTCAGCATCCCGGACGCGGTCTCCACGATTCTTGGCGTCGGATTGCCCAATCGCGGCTCCAACGTGATGGCCTTCGTCACGATCCCTCCCAATCGGGAAAGATCCATCACCTTCGCGAACTCGCGGCCGTACCCAAAGGTTCCGGAGGCCGCCAACACCGGATTTTTCAGGTGGAGAGAGCCGATCTCTATGCTGAGATCAAGTGGTACGTTTTCTAATGGCGCTGTATTCATTGATAAAACTCCTATCACGAAGACAGTCTGCACATTGAAAAATGAAAAGTGCGCTTCCCATCCCCGCTTTACATTTTTCACTTTTCATTTTGCATCTTTCATTTTTCATTATGTCTAAATGTCTTAATGACCAGACAGCAGGTTTTCGTCAAAGATCACTTCCTCCGCATCAAACACCGGTCCTTCCTTGCACACCCGTTTGTATTCGTACCCTGGCGGCACGGACGACCGAACTTTCACCGCGCACCCCAGACACGCGCCCAGTCCGCATGCCATGCGGCTTTCTAAGGAAATCTGACAGGAAATCCTGTGTGCGCGGCACAGCGCGCTCACGGTCCGAAGCATCGCGACGGGACCGCAGGCATAAACGGCCTCCCGTCCCGCTTCAAGCTGTGCATTCAGAAGATCGGTCACCAGCCCCCGATGCCCGAGCGAACCGTCGTCGGTGGCAATGTGCACTGTGACGCCTCCCGACCGAAGCGAATCGTGGCAAAGGATCCCATCGCGCGACCGCGCACCGATCAACGCCGTCACCGCGTGCCCTCGAAGCAAATCCTCGCATAGAAAAACCAGCGGGGCAATGCCGATGCCGCCCGCCACGAGGAGGACTCCCCCACCTTCTTCGGACACCTCGAATCTATGCCCCAACGGGCCCAGAACGTCCAGACGCTCCCCGACCGGTTTGCGGGAAAGGAGCCTCGTTCCTTGACCGACGACCTGATAGAGCACCTGCACTTCTCCGCGCTCCCGGTTCACGCGATGGATGCTGAAGGGCCTGCGCAGAAGCGGATCCGTGCCCTCCCGGATGCGCAGGTGCACAAATTGCCCCGGACGAGCCTCCCGGGCGATTCGGGGACTCAGAAGACGCAGCCGGAAAATCTGAGGGGCTATCTGCTCCTGATGCAGGATGGTTGTTTTTGTGTCTATCATTGTGTGGGATTGGTGAGTGGTGAGTGGTAAAAGCAGGCAGGTGCAGGATATACGGATTTAGGCTGCGTCCGCAAACGCCCCCTCGAAGCGGCGCGCACGGTAAGCAGCTTATTTTCGCAGGCTGTCCGAGTCGGCTTCCATGGGCAATTTTATCTCAGGAAGGACGGACCGGGGAATCTCCGTCTTTGCGCGCACGCTGTCCCTTTCTTCGGGGAGCAAAATTTCTGGTTGTTCCGTCCCGGAAGAATGCTCCACTGTGGTGTCCGGCTCAGCTTCGGGGGGACGCTCGGCCAGCCTGCGCCAATATTCCAGTTTCTCTTTGGCAATCCGCCCAAACTCGGTATCGGGAAACCGTTCCGCAAGCTGTTCGTATTCGATACGCGCCCGAGCCGAATCCTCCACCACGTTTTCGTACATCCACGCCACCGTGTACGCCGACTTCGGCGCGAAAAGGCTTTCGGGATAGCGCTTCGGGATCTCTTTGTACCGGGCAATAACCGTTTGGGTCGCTCCTCCACTGAAGCGAAGTTTTTCAGCTGCGAGAAACGCCTGCTCCGCCGGATCCTCCCCGGAAACATCCTCAGAGGGGGTCCTCCCCAGCTTCCGCTTCGCCGCCTCAGCCGCCTCTGAATCCGGATACTTCTTTATCAGCGCCTCGAAAATTTCCTCTGGCTCCTCGGACTCCTCGGACTTATCAGAACCTCTCTCCAGAATGCATGCAATCGCATAGAGCGCGCGTGGAGCCAAATCGCTTTCGGGGAACGCCTCGGCCACACGCCGATACGCGGCCATCGCTGAATCCGGCTGATCCAATCGCACCAAAAACAACTCGGCCAGTCCAAAAAACATCTCCGCGGAGACGGTCTTCGTGGTGTCCGCAAGCTCCGCCCGGAACGAGGCCAACCGCTCCAGATCGGCGCGCTTGACTTTGGCCAATCGAGCCACTTCGGAGGAACTGGATTCCTTCGAGGCCCGGTCAAAATATTCCGAGGCCCGGTCCGGATCGCTTTTCTGGTGGATCACTCCCATCCGATACAACGCGTCGGCGGCCTGCTCGGTCCGGGGATATTCTTCGGAGATCCGTTCGTATTCCTCCAACGCGAGGTCCGTCTTTCCCCATCGGGCCATGCATTTCGCGATCCGAAGCCGGATATCCGCAAGCCGGGCTACCCACCGATCGTCCTTTTCGAGAAGGCGGTAACTCGCGAGCGCGCCCTCAAAATCTCCGATGTCCTCGAGGCACGCCCCGATCTGCATCCGTGCCTCGTACGAAAGCGCCGGAGAAGCCTTCAGATTCCACGCGCTTTGGAAGGCCGGAAGGGCTCCCTCGTAATCGCCCAGCGCCCGAAGTTCCCCGCCCAAACGAAGATAAGCGCGGGCTTTCGTCTTTTTGTCCCTGGAAACCTGGATGGCTCCCCGGTAATAGCCAGACGCCTCCTCGGCCTCCCCGCGCCTCGAAGCCACGTCTCCGAGGGCCACGAGAACCGCGCCGCGCCAAGGTGAATCTTTTGCCGCGATCAAAACCTCCAGCGCCGCTATCGCCTCGTCCTCATGTCCGGTCTCCAAGAGCGCCAATCCCCGCCAATATCTACCCTCTTCCACCAGATCGCTCTCCGGAAAATGGGCCTCCAATTCCTCGAACTTCCGAATGGACTTCTCGTATTCCCCCTTGCGATAAAACGCTTTGCCCAAAAGGAGAAGGCTGTCATCCACCCACCGGCTGTCCGGATAGAACGCCAGCACTCGGGACGCCTTCTTAATCGCCTTATCGTAAAGGTCGCCTCCGGAACGACGACTCGATCCGGCAGCCGCTCCCGACGCTTCCTGTCGCGCCTCCGCCTCGTTGAAAGCCTTCCGGGCGTTGTAGAATGTATTGAAGTACGCGCACCCGGAAAGGAAAATCAGGAAGAGAAATACGTAGATTTTTTTCAAGGCGGGTCTCCTGTCCGGCGATTGGTGAGTAGTGAGTGGTTTCACGCTTCACATTTCACTTTGCGCCTTCGCGGCTAATTCTTGGGTTGTAGCTTTGCCATGTGTCTTTCACGTTTAACGTTTTACGTTTCACCGGATCCATCATCGAAATGACAGAGGAGTTCGGATTTCCAGGCGGGAAACCCCTTACGACTCAAAGAGCTTTGCGGTTTCGTCGCGCTCGAATCGAGGAAGGGGAACAGCCCCGAGCCGCACGCCAAAAGATCGCTCCCGTACGTTTCCGATCCACGCACAGCCGATGCCCGCCTCCCGGATCGCTTCTTGCACCCGATCCCGGTCACCGGCGCCCACCACGATCAGCAACGCTCCCGAGGAGATCACGCCCAGCGGATCCAATCCGAATGCCCCACACAGAGTTCGGGACTCCTCCGAAAGCAACATCCGATCCCCGAAAAGTTCCATGCCCACCCCGGAAGCGGTCGCCAATTCGTGGAGGCCGGTGGCCACGCCGCCTTCCGTGGGATCGTGCATGGCGTGCACCTGGGCGACGTCGCACGCGATCATCGCCTCCCGCACCACGCTGATCCCCGGATCGCACAGATAGTTCCTGCAATGCGCTAAAAATTCGGAGGGATATTTCCCCTCGAGTTCCCCGGCTTTCTCGCGCGCGATGAGGGCGGTCGCCTCGATGGCCAATCCCTTGGTCAATAGAATGGCATCACCCGGACGAGCGCCATCGGACTGCACCAATCGCTCCTTCGTCACTTCGCCCATCATCTGTCCCACTAAGATAGGGCGATCCAGTCCGTGCGTAATCTCCGTGTGTCCCCCGCACAGGGAGACGTCCAGCGTTTCAGCGGCCCGATAGAGCGAGGCGAAAATCGCTTCCGCCATCTGCTCATCAGCGCCTTCGGGCAGCAGCGCGGTACACAGAAACCATCTCGGTCGCGCGCCCATCGTGGCCACGTCGTTGGCGTTGACGTGAACCACGTACCATCCGATCTCCTCGGTGGCAAACGTGACGGGATCGGTCTTCACCACGAGACAGGTCTCCCCGAAGTCGATCACCGCGCAATCCTCTCCGATTTTCGGCCCGACCATCACCCGATCATCGAACCGTTTATAGGTATCAAGAAGTCTGGATAAGACGCCTTGGGGAAGCTTGCCTATGGGAAAGGGAGAGATGGGCATGGGGAGTGCTTTCATAATAGGATGTTTCCCGGAAGATTTCCAAGGTCTTGAAGACTTTGGAAATCTATCTGTACGTTACGTGGACGAAAATATAGCGATTCTTTTCGATGCTGTCAACAATAATCTGATTTCCCCGGAGCCACCCCCCGGGTTTTCCTTTGATGCGCCGAGGAAATCCGGATTTTCATTGTTCTTCTCGGAAAGGGGGCCTTTCTTTGTCACAAAAAAAAATGAGCCCACGTGAACAAAATGCGATAAAATGGTTGCGCATGGAAGAACTATTAGCTATATTTTAAATCATGCTTTTGTGAAACTTTCCTTGCGAGTGGGAGGAAAAATTTTTCGTCTTTCATCTTTTTTATATGCCTGGCTTTGGAGGAAAACTATGCGAACGGTCGGAAAAACGGTGCTGATGCTCTGCGCGGCGGCCATGCTGCTTTCGGTGACGGTCTTCGATCCATCGGAGATCACGAGTAAAATCCTGGTTCGGTTCGTGGGAACGGCCCCTCAGCGTGTCGAGGAGGAGCAAGAGGTGGTGGCGGATACGCAGCTCCAGAGCCTCCTGCGCTCGATCCGCGAGGATCGGGTGCGGGAAAAGCTGGGACGTTTTGCCTCCATGGGATCGCGCGTGGTGGGATATCCGGGATGCGAGGAGGCATACGAGTTCGTGCGCGGCTGCTTCGAGGAGATCGGCCTGGAGGACATCGCCACGGAGACCTTCGACGTAACCGTACCGGTGGACAAAGGCGCACAATTGACCTTCTTAGACAGCGCACCACGGACCCCGGACCACTCACCACTCACCACGCCTCTTTACGGCCTATGGCCCAACGGGGTGCGAACTCCGAGCCTGCCCACAGAAGGGATTGAGGGCGATTTAGTGTACGGGGGACGGGGAACATTTGCGGAGTTGGACGGCAAACCGATGAGGGGAAATGTGGTGGTGCTGTCTTTCGATTGCGGCCAGAACTTCGTCAATCCGAGAATGCTGGGCGCGGAGGCGATCATTTTCTACGGAGATCAGGGGGTCAGCCAGGGAGAGGCGTTGGAGAAATTTCTGAAGGTTTCGGTGGACGTCCCACGATTCTGGGTGGAGAGCGAAGATGCCGATGAAGTTGTGCGCCTCGCCCGTGAGGGCGGACACCGGGTTCGTGTAAACGGGCGAATGGACTGGGAGACGGTGGAGGCTAAGAATATATATGGGTGGATTCGGGGGGACGGAAGTGAGAAGGACGCCATTGTAGTAGAAGCCTATTACGATGCGATGTCCGTCGTTCCGGCCGTGGCGCCGGGCGCGGAAAATGCATGCGGGATCGTGGGGCTTCTTTCCCTCGCGGAGCGGCTCAAGGAATACGGAACCCGGCATCCGGTGCTGTTTTTAGCCACGTCTGCGCACTTTGAGGCGCTGTCGGGAGTCAACGATTTCCTGTACCGCCACGCCCGCGGAAAAGGCCATTTCCGGGATCGGATGCCGGAGGAAGATCGGATCGATTTTCGGGTTTTCATCGGACTGGATCTCTCCAGTCAGGGCGATCAGGTGGCCTCCTTCGCTATGGGAACGTTCTATAATTCGGAGTGGACCACGGACAATTACCAGAAAAATATGATGGCTCCGTACGCGAAAAAATTCTCGGACTACGGGGCGGAACTCTTTTACGGACAGCGCCCGGAGCATCCTCGGCACATAGATGCCGTCGCGCCTCCCAAGCGCACGTGGAAAAATTTCATGCCCGTGCGCCTCGGGCTGGATAGTGAAGCCGTGTCGTTCGTGGGACTTCCGGGGATGACACTCGGCACGCCAAACGACATCCGGGAGCGGGTGGATACGCCGCTGGATCGGATGGAAAACATCAACTTTGCCGGACTGACCAGGCAGGTGCAAACCGTGACCGCTCTGTTGCTTCGGGCCGCCAACGACGAGGAATTTTTTGTAGACTCGAAGTTGGAGCTGAGGGATCAGGGGCACGCGCTGGATGGCGAGGTCTATTGGTTCGACCGGAACGTGCATTTTGCCGTACCCAAAAAACCGGTTCCACAAGCGGTGGTAACCTATCAGCAGCCCGGTCCCAACAGCGCCGGCGGGGTGCGGACCCTGGTGGCCACGATGACGAATTCACAAGGGGCCTTCCGGTTCGACATTATGCGCAACAAATTTTCCAATAAGATTTCAGCCTATCAATTGGACGAGACGGGACAGATCACCTCCGCGCCGGATTTGGGACAGGAGGGAGATGCGAGCTATCCCATCACCCAGCCTTACGGATGGTGGGAAAATCACATGCTGGAAGTGCTGTTCCCATGCAGGGCGGTCAGTCTGTTTGAGATCGTGGATTCGAGGTATCTGTCGGTGCTGGATTACCTGATGGTATTGGGAGAGGACGACGCGCCGCCGCAGTCTTATGGAAGCGAGTACGTGGAGAAGCAGAGCACGGCGGAGGGGAAGGTGACCCGGGCCGCG
>MVCQ01000052.1 GCA_002059205.1 Candidatus Latescibacteria bacterium 4484_107 | reverse complement strand
CCTCGTATGGGGAACGAGCGATCCGTCAATGAGTGGATTGACAAGCCCTCGGAGGTCAAAGCAGACCTCCGAGGGCTTTCATTATTGAACCCGCTAATAAACCTCGGAAACAGGTGGTTTTGGGTCGGGATTACAAAATCCCGACCCAACGAAAGTGAAAACTTCTGGGGGTACGCTGAGCGTCAAGGTTGCGTTCCCACGCAGAGCGTGGGAACAAGAGGAAAGTGTGAAAGTCGGTGATGGAATCCAACTTTCTCCAGTTGAGGGGGTGGCTGTGCAGGGCATTGTTCATTGCTCATTACTCATTGCCTCAAACTCCTCGCACGCCATCAGATAGGCGGGCAACGCATTGCGGCTTCCGAGAGAGGACGTTTCTCCATACTTGGAGGTCAATTTGGCGAAGTACGTAATATCCCGGTCACAGAGGTGCAACCGGTACCACGCTATGATTTTATGTGCGCCGAATTGACGCTCCATCTCATTGAGCATCTCGTAGGTATCCCCCGCACACCAGCATCCGTGGCGCGAGGGAATCCATTGGGTATGTCCCGTAATGCCGCCGTTCGTCCGGGCCAGGAAATCGAAGGCGGACCAAATCCCCTTCTTCAGGGACTCCGCCAGATCCTCGCGACCGGTCTCGAGCGCAATCCGCCGGGCGGGCAAAAAACCCCAGAGCGCGTTCATCGTCCCATACCCATCGTGGCCCTCCATACCGTCCTCGTCGTGCCAGCCCCGGTGAAGCACCGTGTGTGCGCTCATCTTCGATGCAAAATCCAATACCGTGTCCACGTGGGCTTTGTTGAACGCACCGTCTAACGCGCGTTCGGTAAGGCAATACGTGGCGAGACCCACCAAAACACGCCCGTCGTACACCTTCCCCTCCGAAGCTCCGAGTTCGTTCGGCTGCGCCATCTGATAGTCCCCGATCAAACGGATGGGTTCGTAGAGCGTTTTCGCATAGCTCGTATCGCCCAACACGTCCCGAAAATACAGGCACGCATCGCAAAGGAGCTTGAGCAAAATGCCATGCTGCTGACGCGGTCCAAAAAAGGTCATGCCCGCCACTCCCTGCTCGTGCGTTTCGATTTTCCGGGCCAGCACCGCGCTGACAATCCGCTTTACGGCCTGTTCACAAAAGCAGGCTCTTTCCGTCTCCCCCATCTTCCTGAAAACCCCGGCCGCGCGCAACATGCCGCTGCCTCCGTCATGCTGCGCTTCGGGCACACATACCTCCATCGGATGACGCCCTGTCCAGCCATCAAAGCGCAACCGGGCGATCTCGAAACGCAGCGCGCGCTCATAGATTGGACGGGCGACGGGATCGAACGGATCACCCGACGGCGACAGATTGCCGGGAAGCATGTGATAATACAGACCCTGCTTCTCATCCCACATATAAGCCATACGCGAGGCGGTAAAGCTGGCAAGCAGATGCTTTGGCGATTCCCCTTCGCGCGCCACGTAAATCTGGCAAGCGCCGGGCGCGATCGGGGAAAGGGACTGATCCCGGCGCATCACATCCACCCGCACATGATAGGAGGAGGGCACGAGGTGCACGTCTTCGGCGGTCAGGATCAGCTTCGTTTGACCGCTGAGAGGCGCTTCGATGGGACGTTCGAGGAAAGTGCAGCCGCCGGAGAAAAGATCGCGGAACGTGAGGCGGAACGTGTCGCCGATCCGGACTTTCTCAACCGGTGACCATTCGAGCTGAAACTGAAAATAGAACCGTCCCTCGGTGCCATAAGCAAAGTCCGCGGGCGTCGTGGGGGCCACCCTCGCCTTTACGGTCAACGTGTCGCCCGCATCCACGTACGGAATCCGCGTCTTCCGAATAGCCGCGATGATGTCGTCTCGCACAGCGCGCAATGCGCTGACATCCACGGTGTCATCGGTCAGCCCGCCCATAATCGGAGCACAAATTTTCCTGCCGCAAGCCGTCGGATCGAATGCGTCCCGATCAGCGCCCCGCTGTTTGGCCGCCTCAATCTGAGCCTGTTCAAGCACCCACAAAAGCCGAAGATCCTCCCGCGCATCCCGAAGCCGCTCCCAACGAACGGAGCTTTCCGGCTCACGCTCATCCAGTTCCTGATCGGCAAGCCGCTCCAATCCATATTGTTGTGCGAATTTCTTCAGATCAACGCAATCCGCCGCGGGCATCTCGATATCCAGCGCCTTCACCGCCAGCAGGGCCTCGATTTCCTCCGCGTCCGTCCGGAGCGTAATATTTCCCTGATACGCGCACGGCTCGATTTCTTTGGGCACAACCGCCGTCAGCCAGACCGCCTGCGTGTGATGCGGCTCCAATACAAGGGGATCCGGCAAAGGGATAAGGCGATCCCCTTCGACCAATCGCAACTGAAGATTGCTCACCCCGAAAAGCGTGTCCCCGAGCGCCTGCACCAAATCCTCCACCTCGAGGTGGATCGCAACGCGCTCCCCTTCCGTACGAAGCGCGATCTGAATGTGTTCCACCTCTCCCCGGCAAGCCGTCACGTGCATCTCCCACGTGCTCTTATCGGGCAGGCTATCCGGATGCACCGCAACCGATGCATCCACGCCCCATATCTCAAAATTCTTTGCCATGAAGTCCTCTTCTTGTATATTATGTTCGTAGTCGGGGCGATCCTTGTGATCGCCCTTTTGGGGCAAACTACGGGCGAAACCAAGATTCGCCCCTACAAATTTCACAACCATCGCTCGAACCAATCGAACGCCTTCTTGCCGCTGAATCGGTGCGATCCATCGAATAGGTCACTATCCACGCGGTCTGAACCTTCCAAAAGATGGTAAACCTTTTCCACGCGTGGGTACTCTTTTTTGACCACTTCCAGCGTATAGAGCGGGTCTCGCGTGCCATTCTCGATCAACAAAGGCCGGGGAGCGATCAGAGAAACGATATCGGGAAGATCGGCGTATTTGAGGATATTCGGAACATACTGGCAGGAACAGCAGGTTCGGTCAATAAGAATATCCTTGAAACTGCTGAAATAACCGCTGACCACCGCCACCTTGATCCGCTCGTCCAGCGCGCTCGTATAAATGGTGTGCGTTCCTCCCCAGGAGAGGCCCACACACCCGATCCGATCCGCGTCCACCTCCGGCCTGCTCTCAAGATAGTCCATCGCCCGCATGGCATCCCAGACCCTCAGGCCCACCAAAATCGCTCCCAACAACAACCCACTGGTGAATGCCCAGGCACACGAAATATCGCTCCGCTCCCCGAAACACATCGCATCGGGCGCCAATACCACGTACCCCCGTTCGGCAAACTGCCGCGCGTAATCGTAATTCAACGGCCTGATATTTTGCTGCCGTTCCACGTCATCGGAGACGATGCCGACCACGTCGTCTTTGCCCCGGCCATGTCCGTGAAGGCAAAGCAGCGCCTTGGCCTTATCCTTTTCCTCCACCCCTTTCGGGATCAATAGATAGGCCGGGACGGATACGCCTTCCCGGCTCTCAAAAACCACCTTCTCCCGCCAATAGGTTTCCTCCTCCACCCGCTCCAGAATCTCCGGTTTCAGGGGGCATTTGTTCGGAGGAAAGCCGCCCAGCAATTCGACCAGTTTTTCCTTGAGGCTCCTATGCCACACCGCCCATTCCTCTTTGGTTTCGGCGTTGAATCGGAACTGCGGAGTGGTGTTCGCATACACCCTGTCGAGATACGCCTTGATAGAATACTCTGAAGAGGCCATTCGGGACTCCTGTCCGCGCGGGAATAAATTCTCCGCGCTACGGTTGAAAAGCTCTGTGAACAGGGCTAAGAGGCGATTGTCTCGCTGGGCAAAGCCCAATTTGTTGGGTTTTGCCCAGGTAATGGGACGATTTATCGTCACGCCGAAGGTTCACTCCTCTCCGGCAACTCGGGCTTTCCACAGCACTTGACCTTGTTGTGTTCATCCTCAGGAGTCAGAATTCAGAATAGCTACTCCCAACTCCTGACTTCTGGCTCCCGGATCCTAAATTCTGACTCCTGACTTCACTCGTTATACGCCAATCTCCGCCAAATAAATTTCATTGGCGCACTCACCCGGCTTGGGTTCCGGCCCCTCATCCACATCGTGCTGGGAATAAAAACTCATCAACACGCGATCCTCTTCAACCACCAACCCCGGATAGCCGCAATCGCCTCTTGAAGGCAACACGAGGATCGGCTCGAGCTGATGCCCCACCAGCCGCCAGATCGCGGTATGCCAATCCTGCGGTGTCTTGGCGAGACGCTCGTCCAGACGGGCAAGCGAGGCAATCTTCTCCGGCGACGGCTCTGCTGGGATTTGCACCGACGAAGGAAACTGCGCCGTGATCGTCTTACCCGACACCCAGAGTTCGTCGCCCACCGGCCGGAATACCGGACAATGCACCGTGTAGTTCAAATCCCTGGACTGCCAATCGGTGTACGGCGGATCGCTCTCGGAAAGCACCGACATCTCACGCGTGCGCTCCCGGCTGATCAGGTGCATCTTCCGGTCCGGCGTGATCCAAAGCCCGGTTTCATTGGGAAAATTTCCCGGCTGGATCGCCGCCACGTTTTCCCACGTATGTCCATCCGGGGAATGAACGATCTTGAGCGTGCCTTCGTTTTCGGAATAGCCCCACGAGGTAGCGTAGCAATGATCGCCAAAACGCTCCACCTGCCAGAACACATAGTTGAACTCGTGCACCGACTCCGGAGACGACCAGGAAACGCCGTCGGAGGTGAATGCCATATGGGATTGAATCGCAGTGCCTTTCTCTCCCAGACCGCCCTCATACACGTCCGTCTGTTTCGGATCCGCCGCGAGCACGGTGCAGAAATAGACCCCAAGCTCATCGCCGAGATGCAAGAGCGCGGGATCGCGGTCATCGCCGTCCGTGCTGATGCGCGCGCAAACCTCCCACTCCATCAGATCCTCGGAACGGATAACGATGATTTTCCCCTGGACCTCCAAAGGGCCGGGCCGAGCGTGTCCGTTGCCGTTCCGAAACGCCACGTAGTAGCGCCCTTTCCAATACTCGATGTCGGTGAATGCATTGTGCCTGCCGTCCGAGTAGATTTTTTTGATGCTTTGGATCTGAGCCATAATGCAGCCTCCGTTTCTATGGCCTGGTTTGGTTTTCGTCGGTAAGGAAGACGACGGATCAAGCCGTGTCCGACTTATTTCAATCTACGAAAGAGGTCACACGGTAATCCCCCCCCCCATCCCCCCGAATAGATTTCATCTTGTATCTCCTGAGCTTGCTGCTTAGGGTCTTTCCGTGTTTTTCCTCTTCATAACGATCTCTCTCCTTTGTGTTGACGACATCAGGAGTAAGTCAGCGTGCGATGTGCGCGCGCTGCTTTGACGCCTTAGCCTATTCGAGCATGCTCATAGCTCTTCAAATTCACGATCCCGTTTACGTCCCTGAACAAAGGTTTTGTTGTAATCGTACTTCGCCTCAAAATCCATACGCGAAATAAGACTAACAGTGGACATTTTCAAAATCCCGGGTCCAAGCTCGATCAGCCTGAATTCAAAAGGGGTTTCCGACAGACTGCTCACTGTAACGAAGTGAACCCCTTCCTCGACGACATGCGTATTGACATGATTATGGGCTGCAAGAACACATCGGACCCGCGGGTATTGTTGTACAAAATCCAGCACCGTCCGGGTAAAAGACGGCGGCGGAACATGAAAGGCTTCGCCGAATCCGGTTTGTTCGACCGGGATGCCGAAAACAGGGCTGTGAGTAGATAATAGGTGTACGGCATCAGGATATTTTCTTAGGCTTTCATTTAGACGGGCAATTTGATGAGGACGAAAATGAGGTTCCTGTTTGTCATTCCAGTAATAAGGAACTTCCTCCCAATGGTTTGGCACAATGTGGATAATGCTGTCACCAAACCGCAGGCAATAATCCGGGCTTTTGCCCGGAAAGAATTCCGGCGCTTCGGCCAGCCACATGTCCACGGCATCCGGTGCGGTCAGATCATGATTTCCGAGACAAAGATAGACTGGAACGGAAAGGCGGAATGCTCCCCGAGCCTTGCGAATATTGGCCTCTGTGGCGCTGTTGACCATATCGCCCCCATGGAGGACGAAGTCCACCTCACCATCCTTCCTGATCCATGCGTCCAACTCTGAAAGAATGCTCCCCAGCTTTTCGGGATACCCTTGCTGCTGTTGATACGCCATTCGGCTTGTTCCGAAATGCGTATCGGCTATGTAGATGAATCTCGTCATGATTGAGGGACTCCTTCTGAAAAAAATATACTAAGGCGCAATTTCCGCGAGGTATATCTCACTGGCATGCTCGCCGGGTTTGGGTTCCGGCCCCTCGTCCACATCGTGCTGGGAGTAATAGCAAATCAGCGCCCGATCCTTCTCTACCACCATCCCCGGATACGCATTATCTCCTCTGCTGGGCAGCACGAGAATCGGCTCAAGCTGATCCCCAACTATCCGCCAGACCGCCGTATGCCAATCCTGCGGCGATTTGGCGAGACGCTCATCCCGGCGGGTCAGCGATTCAATCTTCTCCGGCGACGGCTCCGGAGGCACCATGGACGGAGGCAGTTGTTCGCTGAACGCGCGTCCGGCCACCCAGAGTGCATCGCCCACCGGCCGGATCACCGGGGAATGAACGGTGTAATTGAGTTCCTTCAACTTCCACCCCTTGTAGGGCGGCTCATTCCGGCCCAAAAGCGCCATGTTCGGATTCCCCAATGCCCGGATGACCATGTGCATCACCTCGTCCTCCGTGACCCATAATCCGGCTTCGGTCGGTTTCAATGCATCGGAGGGAAATTCCGAGACGGTCTCCCAGTGGCGGCCATCCGTAGAGCGGATCAACCAGAACCGCCGTTCGAGATTTTGCACCGCTCCGTAATACACGCCCTTAAACGCCTCGACCTGCCACACCCACATGTCGGGTTCATACACGGGCTGAGGAGTCGACCAGACGGCGCCGTCGGAAGTGAACGCTCCGTAGGATTGAATGGCCCGGTTGCTCTTGCTGCTCGGCCCCTCGTAAAGGAGCGCACCCGGCACTCTTGCGGACGACGAGGCGAAAAAGACGCCCAATTCATCGCCCATATTCAGCAACGCTGGATCACGGTCGTCGTGCCCCTCCCCCACACTGAGCCGCGCGCAAACCTCCCACGACTCCAGATCGCTCGAACGGATCACGAGCACATCGCCGTAATGTCCTGGTCGAGCGTGGCTTGCGGCATTCCGGAAGGTGACGTAGTAAGTTCCCTTCCAGCTTTCGATGTCGGTGAAGGCATTGTGTCTGCCGTCGGAGTATATTTTCTTGATGCTTTTGATCTGAGCCATAATAGGTTCCCCTTCCAGGTAATCTGGCCCGACGCGATCCTATTGCGGAAACATCTTCACTCCCAAAAGTATTTCCGCCATGTACATCGGTGTGGCCAGCCCATGCATAGCAACCATCTCCGCGCGCGCGCCGGGCATGGGCCGCGGCGTGAAGAAATGTTCTTCGTCGCTCCAGTGCCCGATGAAATTCAAAAAAGTGCGGGCCGTGGTCTCGTAAATGTCCTCTGCCCGGTAGTCGGGCATCTTCTGTTGAGCGATCCTGAACACCAACAGCGCATCGAATACCGTGCAGCCGAAGCCATGATCGCCGAAATCCCCTTCGGGCGTTCCAATCGAAATCGTAGTATCCACCATGCGCTTAAGATGGTTGATCCTCCAGTTGTGGTCCTGGTATGCCATCAGAATCTTGAAGACGCCGCACATCTGATCGTTCATACTGGCGTTTTCGCCGCCCCAATATCCGGTCCGGGGATTCTGTTTTCGGTCCAACCATTGGTGCACGAACTCCACCACGCCGTCGTCGGGCGGAGAGGTCTCCCAGGTGTACGCATTCAGAAAATCCGCCGGATTCTCCTCATCGTTCAGGAAGGCCAGCGCATGCTGTTTGTCCGCAAGACAGTCCCGTTCCTGCACCGCCTGCTCGGGAAGTCGGTATTTGTTCGGAAAACCGGCCTTTGCAAACACGCCCGCCAGACCACGGGACACGCAGTATTGATTGAACAGAACTTCGTCGGTTCGTCCCTTCTCTTCGATCTCGAACGGATCCTCGATCAGGCCCGTCTCCGGATTCAAGTCAAGCAGGATCGTATCAATCCACGCCTCAAGCTGCTCTTTGGTCCACGGTGGGCTGTATCCGGCATAGTGCATAATATGATTGAGCGACAAAGCCTGATCAGAGGCCACGATTCGGTATGGACGGGGATCACCGGCAAAGCCCCTGTAACGCCCATAAGGCCCTTCCTTGACGCGCATCGCCTCGACGAATTGCCACAGCGTTTGGAGCTTGCGATCCACAACAGCGAAAATGTCATCCGGATCGGACGCCTTGCACACCGGACAAACCGGCGGATCTTCTTTCGGTACGCCAACTACGTTGCCACAGTTCGGGCAATAGTGAAATGTTCTGCGGCCCCGCCAGTGTTCCTTCGGGACGATGAACTTTGAGCTGGATTCTTTGTTCATGGCGCTTTCTCGCAATCTTTTTTTGTACACCTCAACCACAGAGCACACAGAAAAAGAGCATGCTGATCCTGGATCAAGTGTTTTTTGTGCGCTCTGTGGCAAGATGGGGAAGTTATTTTAGTGATTTTTGATTTCAAATTGCAGATTTCAGATTTCCCTTCCACCGCTCCCCATCCTTGGGAGGGAATGGGTTGGGCAATCTAAAATTTACAATCTCAAATCGAAAATTACTTAATCCTTATCTATACCACCGGCGGTCCGACGTCGGCAGCTTGGGAAATGCCGCGTGCGGCTCAGCCTGATACCAATAGGCCACCGAAGCGATGTCATCGCTGAGCGCTTCATATACCTCGCTTCCATCGGTACATGCACCGAGCGCCTGAATCGTCACCCGCAGATTCTCCTTGAAGCGAATGGGGTCCATAATGTGCCAACGATACAACCCGTGTTGCGG
>MVCQ01000051.1 GCA_002059205.1 Candidatus Latescibacteria bacterium 4484_107 | reverse complement strand
TCATGCCGATCGCGATGGAGCGGGAACTGCGGTTTGCGATCCGCGAGGGGGGTCGAACCGTGGGAGCCGGCGTGATTAGCAAAATTATCGAATAACCGTGGTGAACTTCGCGGAGGCGCTAAGAGATAGTTCGTTCCTTACAGGGTTCCATTTCTTACGACTTTGCGGTGAAAAGACTGAGAAAACGAGGTGAGGATGCCGGATCAGAAAATTCGTATTACTTTGAAGGCCTACGATTATGCCACGCTGGATCGCTCCACCGACGAGATTGTAAAGACGGCGAAGCGCAGTGGAGCCATCGTTTCCGGGCCAGTACCGCTTCCAACGAGGCGGACGGTTTATACGGTGCTTCGGTCGCCGTTCATTGACAAAAAGTCGCGGGAACAGTTCGAGACCCGGATTCACAAACGGCTGGTGGACATCTATGATGCGACGTCTCAGACCATTGATGCGCTGACCAAGCTGGATTTGCCGGCCGGCGTGGATCTCGAAATTAAAGTGTGACCGTAACAGGTTGCCCGCAAAGATACGGAACGCCCGGTTCTTTGCTGCTTCGTGCCTTTCTAAAAAGAGAATGAAGGCGTGATGAGGGGGGCGTGACCGGGTTTTGTGTGATAATTTTAGTGGCTTATGGTGAATGGTCCATGGTTCATCGTTTATGGAGTTGGAGAAAAGAAAGATGAGTGGAATTCTTGGAAAAAAATTGGGAATGACCCAGATATTCAATGACGAAGGGGAGCGGATTCCCGTTACGGTCATTGAGGCCGGGCCGTGCCCCGTGATTCAGATCAAAACGGAGCAGATCGATGGGTACAACGCGGTTCAGTTGGGATACGGGGCGATCCGGGAGAAGCGGGTAAATAAGGCGCAACGAGAGGTTTTTCGGAGGGCGGAAGCGAAACCTCAGCGGGTTCTGAAGGAGTTTCGAGTGGACGATCCCGGCGTTTTCGAGTTGGGCAAAAGCGTGGAAGTGGGGATGTTTGAAGAGGGCGATCTCGTGAAGGTAACCGGTCGGAGCAAGGGCAAAGGATTCGCCGGAGTGATTAAGCGGCATGGCTTCCGGGACGGGCCCAAGACGCACGGGCAGTCGAATCGTCTGCGCTCGCCGGGTTCTATTGGAGCCAGTTCTTCTCCGTCCCGGGTGTGGAAAGGACAGCGTATGGCGGGACGGATGGGGAACGAGCGTAAGACGGTGAAGAACTTGAAGGTGTTTCAGGTGGATGCGGAACGTAATCTGCTCATCATCAAGGGAGCGGTGCCGGGGCCGAGGAATGGGGTTGTCTGGATTACGAGGTGCACGAAATCATAAATATTATGGCGTAATCTGATTATAGGAGATTTTTCGGCACCACCAGAATGACAGCGTTTGTCACTCTGAACGCAGTGAAGAGTCTCCATGCGAAGCCGCAAAAACCATCATCGTAATTATGATTTCGTGCACTAAATAGGGGATTGGCGAAGCATTTTTGGATTGCGGATTGTGGATTTGCAACCCACATTGCGCAATGCAGAGGTCAGGGGAGATGAATTCGATGCCAACAGCGGAACTTTTTTCGATCGCAGGTGAGAAACGGACTCCGGTAGAACTTATGCCTTCCATCTTTGCTATTGAGCCTTCCGAGCATGCGATTTATCAGGTCGTGAAAGCCTATCGGAACAATCAGAGGCAGGGCACGGCTTCTACCAAAAATCGAAGTCAGGTGCGCGGAAGAGGGCGTAAGCCATGGCGCCAGAAGGGTACCGGCCGGGCGCGGGCGGGCACGTATTCCTCTCCGCTTTTTGTGGGGGGAGGTGTCGTCTTTGGTCCTTCCCCGCATTCGTATCGGGAGCGGACGCAGAAGAAGGTGCGGCGATTGGCTTTAAAGTCGGCTCTTTCGATCAAGTCGCGGGAGAATGGGTTGAAGGTGGTGGAGGATTTTGCTTTAGAGGAACCCAAGACCAGGCGGATCGCAGAGATGTTGCAGGTGTGTGGTACAAAGGGGGAGAAGATACTTTTTGTAGTGTCCGAATCTTCGGATGCGATCCGCAAGTCTTGCCGGAACATTCCCAACCTGACACTTCGGCACATAGACAGTCTGTGTGTGTACGACGTGGTGGATGTGGATCTGATACTATTCACCCGAAGTGGATTGGCTAAGACGGAGGACATGTTAAGCTTATGAAGGACTTACGCCGTATCATACGCCGACCGCTTATTACAGAGAAAGCGAGCACGCTAAGGGAAACGTACAATCAGTATTCCTTTGAAGTGGATCGGCATGCGAATAAGATCGAGATCAAAGGAGCTGTGGAGGAGTTGTTCGGGGTGCATGTGACGGATGTTCGAACCGCGATGATCCATGGCAAGGTAAAGCGATTGGGACGGTTTCATGGGAAACGGCCCGACTGGAAGAAGGCTATGCTGACGTTGAGAGCGGGTGATTCCATCGAGTTATACGAAGGAGTTTGAGTAGATGCCGGTTAAGAAACTAAAACCAGTTACGTCGGGGCAGCGTTTCCGCATCACACCGGCGTTCGATGAGCTGACCACGGAGACCCCGCATAAGGGACTTCTGGAGAAGAAGAAGCGTATCTCGGGACGGAATAGTCGGGGACGGATCACGATGCGGCGTCGGGGTGGGGGACACAAACGTCGGTATCGTACGATTGACTTCAAGCGGGATAAGGTCGGTATTCCGGGCAAGGTGGCAACGATTGAGTATGATCCCAATCGGTCGGCGCGTATCGCGCTGGTGCATTATGTGGATGGAGAAAAGCGATACATTCTTGCCCCGCTGGGTGTGGTGGTTGGAAGCAGTATTTTGTCCGGACCAGACGCGGAGATCCAAGCGGGGCATGCGTTGCCTTTGGATCGTATCCCGGTGGGTACGCTGATTCACAATATCGAACTGAGGCCTGGAAAAGGGGCGGAGTTGGTCCGAAGTGCGGGGGCTTCAGCTCAGTTGATGGCCAAAGAGGGGGCGCATGCGCAGGTGCGCTTGCCCTCCGGGGAGATGCGTCTGGTGCGCCGGGAGTGCTATGCTTCGGTGGGCCAGGTCGGGAACCTGGATCACGAGAACATTCGATCGGGCAAAGCGGGCCGCTCCCGATGGTTGGGGAGGCGTCCTAAGGTCCGTGGCGTGGCGATGAATCCGGTGGATCACCCCTTGGGAGGTGGTGAGGGAAAATCTTCCGGAGGTCGTCATCCGGTTACGCCATGGGGCGTTCCGACCAAGGGATATAAGACCAGAAAGAAGGGGAAGGTGTCGGATCGCCTGATCCTGCGGCGCCGGAAGAACTAATTTCTGCATCCGTTGACAGCCAAAGTACCATGGCGAAGTCTCACAGCCGTTCTTTTTTTTGTGTCTTTGCCGCAAAGCGGTCCCGGAAAAAAGAAGTGTTTGCCGGCTGGGACGGATAAAGAGTGCACTGTTCATGGTTCATTGTCATAGGAGGTAGGTACGGTATGGGTCGGTCTATCAAGAAAGGGCCGATGGTGGACGAGCATCTAAGGAAGAAGATCGATGCTATGAACCGAATCGGAGAGCGGCGCGTGATCCGCACATGGTCCAGACGCTCCACCATCCTACCCGAGTTTGTAGGGCATACGTTGGCGGTACACAACGGGAATAAATTTATCCCGGTGTATATTACGGAGAATATGGTGGGGCATAAGCTGGGGGAATTTTCCCCAACCCGCACATTTCGGGGACACAGCGGTCGAGGCGTAGAACGAGGCACGAGACCCAAATAGGTCATTTGTGATTGGTCATTAGGGGGGAGCAGTGAGGCACTGATGCCTAATGACCAATGCCTAATGACTAAGATAAGGTGAGGTATGGAGGGAAAAGCAAAAGCAAAATACGTGTCTGTTTCCCCTCGCAAAGTCAGGCAGGTGGCCCAGTTGCTGAAAGGCAAGGGTGTGGAAGAAGCTTTGAATGTATTGCATTTTTCCATCAAAGCACCTTGCCATGTTTTGGAGAAGACCCTTCGGTCGGCCGTGGCGAATGCAATGTACGGGGAAGAGTCGGACCGGGGGGGACGAGGCGCAGAGGCGTTGGCGGTGAAGGAGATTCGCGTGGATGAGGGGCCCATGCGGAAAGGGATACGCCCGCGGGCGATGGGGCGGGCAACGAGAATTCGGCGGCGCTCGAGCCACATCTCGGTGGTTGTAGCAGATTGAAGGGGAAAGCGTCCCGCAGAAACGCAGAGAAAAAGGGGTGCGCTGAAGATCTAAAAAGACGGGCGCTCGTTTCCCTTGTTTGAAGTGCTTTTCGCAATTTTTGCGATGAGAAAAGGGTTGAGAACCATTCATCAGAAAAGGGAGGACCTTTGGGACAGAAAACCAATCCGATAGGGTTACGATTGGGGATCGTCAAAAGTTGGAACTCCAAGTGGTTCGCGAAACATGATTTCCCGGAACTGCTGAAGGAAGATATAATGCTTCGGCGTTATGTTCGCAGCAGGTTACAGCGGGCCAGCGTTTCCGACATCGGGATCCAACGGGCGGCCAATAGGGTGACGATAGATATATCCACAGCTCGCCCGGGAATCGTGATTGGGCGCAGGGGGGTGGAGGTGGATAAGCTCCGGGACGAACTCCAGCATTTGACGAAGAAAGATATCTTCATTAATATCCAAGAGATTCGTCGTCCAGAGTTGGACGCGTATCTAGTGGCCGAAAACATCGCTCGCCAGTTGGAGCAGCGCGTCTCTTTTCGCAGAGCGATGAAAAAAGCGGTCACCTCCTCGATGCGTATGGGTGCTGTGGGCATTAAGGTGATTTGCGCGGGGCGACTTGGCGGGGCGGAAATGGCTCGTTCGCATACGGAGCGGGACGGGCGTATGCCGCTTCATACCTTGAGAGCCGATATTGGCTATGCTCAGACGACCTCTTTCACGATGTACGGCACGATCGGCGTAAAGGTGTGGATCTGTCAGGGAGAAATTATCGAGAGTAAGGATGTGAGTAAATAATGAAAAATGGGGGTTGAATAAGAGAAGAAAGGGGGCGGATGCTGTTCTTCTTTCCTCGTTTATTCCTCATGATTCAGAAGTGATGGGAGAGCGGGATGTTAATGCCGAAGCGGGTGAAGCACAGAAAACAACAGCGTGGACGACGAAGTGGCGTTGCAATACGGGGGAGCAACATATCGTTTGGAGAATATGGGCTGAAGGCGATGGAGGAGGGATGGATCAGTAATCGTCAGATCGAAGCCGCACGGATCGCAATCACCCGGCACATCCGACGGGGCGGAAAGGTGTGGATTCGCATCTTCCCGGACAAACCCGTCACTGTCAAGCCGGCTGAGACGCGGATGGGGAAAGGGAAAGGGTCTCCGGAGTATTGGGTAGCTGTGGTCAAGCCCGGGCGTGTGATGTTCGAAATAGAGGGGATTTCCGAGGGGGACGCCCGGGAGGCGATGCGTTTGGCCGGGCATAAACTTCCCATCAGAACGAAGTTTGTGGAGCGCCGTCAGATCGGAGAGTGAGTATGAAGTCTTATGAGATTCGGGCAATGAGCTTGGATGAAGTGCGGAGCGAATTGAGGGATGCGTTGGAGGGGATTTCAAATTTGAAGTTTCAACTGGCCACCAAGCAGTTGAGCGATGCGCTGAGAGTGCGTTATGCGCGAAGAAATGTGGCTCGTTTGAAAACCATCTTGCGCGAGCATGAGTCGGGCGTTCGTAAATTGTCCGCAAGTGGTCCGCAAAGGGAAGAGGACCGGCAGGAGGCGCGCGGATAACACCAGGTTACGATCCGTTTACGGAGGGGTAAAGGCGCGCATTGATTGAGAGGGAGCATCGTGGAAAGTCTGTATCATCAGCGGTTAAGGAGGAAGGGGTATGAGTGAAGCCCGGGGCAAACGGAAGCTTCAAACAGGCACGGTAGTGAGCGATAAAGCGCAGAAGACCGTCGTGGTCCTTGTCCAGCGGTCCTTGCGTCATCCGTTATATGGGCGCGTGGTGCGGAAACGCAGGAAGTTTATGGCGCACGATGAGCAAGGAAGGACAAAATTGGGCGATGTCGTAGAGATTGCGGAGACGAGGCCGATGAGTAAGCGCAAACGGTGGCGCGTGGTTCGCGTGGTCGCCGAGGCCAAATAAGCTGTTTATACAGGGCGAAGTGGCGAAGTGGTATGGTTAGGGGGCGAGTTCTGTTAGAGAGGGATGGGAATAAAGCAAATGATTCAGACGAATTCGAGATTGAAGGTAGCGGATAATACGGGAGCCAAGCGGGTGATGTGCATCCGGGTATTGGGCGGCTCCAGAGTGAGGTATGCCCAGATCGGCGATCTGATTATCGTCTCAGTGAAAGATGCGATGCCCGGAGGAACGGTCAAAAAGGGAGAGGTTGCCAGGGCGGTGGTGGTACGTACCAAAAAGGGCGTGAAACGTAGATTTCAGAGTCCAATCTTCAATTCCAATTTTGCGGTCCCCAAACTACTTGAGGGCATTATGAAAGTTTCCAAAGGAGATACGGTGCAGGTGATCGCCGGGGAAGACATCGGGCACCGAGGACAAGTGCTCCGTGTGTTCCCGAAGCGGGAGCGTGCCATCGTCGAAGGGGCAAATTTTATCAAGCGCCATACAAAGGCCCGGAGAACGGGTGAGCAATCCGGAATTGTGGAAAAAGAGGCGCCGGTACATCTGTCCAATCTGATGGTGGTTTGCCCCAAATGCGATGCGCCGGTACGAGTCAAGCGGCGTACTTTAGAAGATGGAAGTCGCGTAAGAGTGTGCGGTAAGTGCAAAGAAATATTGAGCGTTGCGTAGAAGCTGATCTTCCGGGACGAGAAGTCGGTCTATGAGGACAGATCGGTAGAGGAGAGCTAAGTGGCAAGGGAGAAGGCGATGAAGCCGAGACTTAAAGAGCTATACGAACAGGAAATAGTGCCGCAGTTGCAGAGACGGTTTGACTACCAAAATAGGATGCAAGTGCCTCGGATTGAGAAGATCGTCTTGAATATAGGGGTGGGGGAGGCGATTCAGAACATTAAAGCACTTGATGCGGCCATGGCCGATCTGACGGTGATCAGTGCTCAAAAGCCAAACGTAAGGCGGGCCAAAAAGTCCATCTCGAATTTTAAGTTGAGGGAGGGCAATCCCATTGGATGTGCAGTGACGATCCGGCGGAGTCGAATGTATGAATTTCTGGACCGTCTCTTGAATTTCGCGGTACCCCGGATTCGGGATTTCAGAGGGCTTCCCGGCCGATCCTTCGACGGAAGAGGTAATTATACGTTCGGGATTCGGGAACAGATTGTCTTTCCTGAGATTGACCGCGATAGCATTGACCAGATTCGGGGATTGAATGTCACCATCGTTACAAGCGCTCAGACCGACGAGGAGGCATTCGAGTTACTGAAGGGATTCGGAATGCCGTTTGCTTCAGAGGGGGAATGAGGGGAAGCTCAAGTTCAAACATTCAACAGAGTGATGTCCTCTGTGAGACGTGAGAGAATGTTCACGCAACGCCATAAGCAGAGGGGGGGTGCTATTACTCCTTTGTAGTGCGTTCCTGGGGATAGGATTCAGAAAGGGATGTGGCGTGGCAAAAAAAACATTGATCGTCAAGGCGAACAGAAAGCCTAAGTTCAAGGTGCGTCAGTACAACCGTTGTCATCGCTGTGGACGTCCGAGAGCGTACATGCGGGCGTTCGGAATTTGTCGCATCTGTTTCCGAGAGTTGGCGTTGAAGGGAGATATTCCCGGGGTGACCAAGGCGAGTTGGTGAAGGGAGACGGGTTGCCGTCGCCACCGATCTCCACCGGGGACACTTCGCATTTTTTGGGAGAAGAGGTTATGAGTATGACCGATCCAGTTGCGGATATGTTGACGCGTATCCGAAATGCGTGCAAGGCGAAGCATAGGAAAGTGGATGTGCCGGCGTCCAATCTAAAGCGAGAAATTGCCCGCATTCTGAAAGCCGAACACTTCATCCAGGCATTTGCTTACGTGGAAGACGGGAAGCAGGGGACACTGCGGCTTTACCTGAAATACGATAGGGACGAAGAAAGTGTTATTCGGCACATTGAGCGCATAAGCCGACCTGGGTTAAGGCATTATGCCAAGAAAAAAGAGATTCCGAGGGTGCTCAACGGATTGGGGATGGCGATTGTCTCCACGTCCCATGGAGTGATGACCGATCGGGAGTCGAGAAGAACGGGAATAGGCGGTGAAGTGATCTGTTACGTTTGGTAGTTGAGCGTGGAGCGATGGAGGAATAGTCACTAAACGCGATCAACGATCACCTATTTTGAGGAGAAGAGGCGGTGTCCAGAATCGGAAAAAAACCCATCGTGGTGCCCGATGGCGTGGAGGTGGAAATCAGAGGAGCAAGGGTTACGGTAACGGGGCCTAAAGGAAAGCAGATTTTAACCCTTCATCCTCAAGTGAGTTTGAAGCGTAAAGAGGGAACATTGGTGGTGGCCCCCAGGCGGGACGATCGAGTGGGGAGGTCCTTACAGGGTTTAACGCGTTCGTTGGTGGCCAACCTCGTGGAAGGGGTGACCCAGGGCTTTGAGAAACGTTTAGAAATCGTGGGCGTGGGCTATAGGGTGGATTTGGAGGGGGGTGCATTAAAATTACAGGTTGGATTTTCCAATCCGATGTTTTTTCCCGCGCCGGAAGGTATTGAGTTCGTTGTGGAGAATCCGGTCTATCAGCAGCAGGGCAGTCGACCGGCGCAGTTTGTGGTGAAGGGAATAGACAAGCAGAAAGTGGGGGAGATCGCTGCGGAGATCCGATCGGTGCGTCCCCCGGAGCCCTATAAGGCAAAGGGAATTCGTTACGAGGGAGAATATGTTCGACGGAAGGCCGGGAAGACCGCGGGAGCATAAGTCGGAATATCCGGACTATCTATATACAAAGTCAAAGAGAAACCATCGAACGAAAACGGACGGCTGAAGAAGACAGAGGTGCATGGATGGGGTATTCCGTGAAACTCTGTGTAACTCTGTGTCTCATTTGGAAGGAAAGATGAAAGAAAAAAGCACGATAAGAGCAGCGTCCAGAACTCGACGGCGCAAGCATATCCGAAAGAAAATCGTTGGAAGCGCCGAGCGGCCGCGTTTATGCGTGTACAGGGGATCGAGGAACATATATGCCCAATTGGTGGACGATGTATCGGGCACATGCATCCTGGGAGCCTCGAGTTTATCCAAAGAGATCAAGGACGCGGGGAGCACGCCCAAAGGGAAATGCGAACTCAGTAAAACGGTGGGCAAACTTTTAGCGGCGCGCGCCAAAGCGAAACAGATCGAGAAAGTAGTCTTCGATCGTAGCGGGTATTTGTACCACGGGCGTGTGAAGGCCTTGGCGGAAGGAGCACGAGCAGGGGGGCTCCAATTCTGACCGTAGCCCATAATTTCGGATGCTTGGAAGGAGATTAGTGATCTTTCATGCCTTATGCTCAGTTTTAAAGAGGGAGGAGAAGGTTCTTTGTCGAAACTAAGTTTAGATGAACTCGACTTGAAGGAAACGGTGATCCACATCCGTCCGGTATCGAAGGCCACGAAGGGAGGGCGCACGCGAGCGTTTAACGCATTGGTCGTTGTGGGGGACGGGAAAGGGCGGGTAGGCTCCGGTATGGGAAAGGCCAAAGATGTATCGGAGGCCATTCGGAAAGGGACGGAGTCGGCAAAGAAAGCCTTGATGATGGTACCGGTTAACGAGGACGGTACGATTCCTCACGCCATCATAGGGCGTTTCGGAGCGGCAAAGGTACTTTTGAGACCGGCTTCCCCCGGGACGGGTGTGATCGCGGGCGGAGGGGTAAAAGTGGTTTTGGAATCGGCGGGCATTCAGAATATCCTGACCAAGTCGTTGGGATCTGCGAATCGCCACAACGTGGTTAAGGCCACGATGCAGGGATTGATGAGTTTGAGAGATCCCAAGGAGGTGGCGCGAATCCGCGGTATAGAGGTGGAAACGCTGATGAGATAAGCGGGCATTCTGATAATCGCTTGAGTACCGATGTGTCCGTATATGATGGGCATTATGGATTTATGGATGGAAGGAGCAACATGGCTCGACAGTTAGAAATACAGCAGCGCAGAAGCGCGATCAAGCGGCAGCAGTCACAAAAGTTGACCTTAGAAGCCCTTGGAATTAAACGGCTGCAACAGAAGGTGCTGCACGAGGATACCCCGTCAATTCGCGGTATGATCCGAAAGATTGCTCATCTCGTAGAAGTTCGGGAGGTTGAAGAGACCGAAACGAAAGAAATTGCGGTCTGATTTCTTGTGAAAGGGTGCCTAACAGTTAACGATGGACGGCAATTGCTGAACCCGTATTGAGAGGAGTTATCTCTTTCCGTTACCGTCATAGAAAAGAGACGATTATTCTTCCCCGAAGCTCCAAGTGTAAAGAAAGGAGGTTTGCCGCCAAAATAATAGCAGATCCCCCGCTGCTGGAATAGGAGAGGGTTTAACGCAAGCCGACGGGCGTGTTGAGGATTATGGGTCATGAAGTCTGGTGGGAATCAGATGTGGGGAATTCTATGGCTTGAGCCGTTTGAGCGGATCAAGGAATCAGGAAAGGAGGTCATGATGCGTACACGTAAAATGGGTCGGGTGATTTTGGTATTGGTATTGGGATTGGTGGTAATCACTACGACGGCTATGGGAGCAGGGAAGGTTCAGATTGTCAAGGCCGATCGGATGGAGTGGAAAAATGCCGGTAAGCAGGTGGCGCTTAGTGGGGGTGTTGAAGTGCGCATCGCTGCGGATCAGGGGGCGGAAATCGTTTTGACGGCCGGTGATGTGATTTACAGCCGGGAGAAAAACGCAGTAACGGCGACGGCCACTCCGAAGGTTGTTCAGGGGGCGCTCAACGCCACTGGAGAGAGCATCACGGTGGATGCTAAGACCGGAAACATAACGGTTGCCAAGGGGACCCTGAAAGGCACGGACGTGACGGCCAAGGCGGATGCGATTTCGATAACGCTTTACACGATCAATCTCAAGGGGGCTGCGGAGCTTACTACCGATATGGGGACGTTCTCGGGAGCGTCTCTTATCTTGACCTTCACCCCAGAGGGCAAGCTGGACAGCTTTGTCTCGGAGCAAAGCAAAGGCTCGATAGAGGCAACGGCGCCTGCCGCTTCGCCTGCAAAAAAGGTAGCACCGATGAAAAAGAAGTAGGATTTCTTCAAATAGGGTCCGAGACGCGATACGGGAGGCACTGCGAAGGCTGCAATTTAGTTCCCCTCGAGGATGTTGTGACGTTCTCAGTGCCGGAGTTTTTATCAGAATCAATTTTGGGGAAGAGGTAGGTTCGGCTTCTTTTTTTGCACTTGGTTTCGGGGAAGATGGAAGTTGTTTTCAGCGTCACGTTTGGCCTCAGTAGAATCGGTCGGGGGTATCTTTTAGTTCGTATCCACAGTGGAGCATAGGGTAGGTTGCGTAGAAAGATGGAGGGGCGATGAATTTAGGGGCATTGCAGCCCGCATCAGGGGCACGGAAGAAAACAAAGCGCGTCGGAAGGGGTACGGGATCTGGTCACGACGGTACAAGCTGTCGGGGACATAAAGGGCAGAATTCGCGATCCGGAGCCAGGCATAGGGCCTTTTTCGAGGGAGGGCAGACTCCTCTCCAGAGAAGGTTGCCTAAGCGGGGATTCAACAACGCGCGTTTCAAGTTGGTTTATCAGGTGGTCAACGTGGGTGCCCTTTCAGAGAACGCATTGGAAGGGGAGGTGGGTCCGGATAGTTTGAAGACCGTTGGATTGATCGGAACGAAAAGTGTGCCGGTTAAGGTTCTGGGATCAGGAGAACTCGCTCGGCCGCTGACTGTGAAGGCACACGCATTCAGCTCCTCGGCGGTCGCGAAGATCGAGGGAGCCGGTGGAAAGGTCGAGGTGATCGGACGTGCTTAAAAGTTTTCAGAGTATCGTAAAAATACCGGAACTCAGGCGAAAGCTTCTGTTTACGCTTGCGATTCTGGCGGTTTATCGGATCGGTGGCCATGTGCCTACTCCTGGGATTGATTCGAAGGCCCTGGGGGAATACTTCGCGAGCGCGCAGAATACACTCTTCGGTTTGTATGATATGTTCGTGGGCGGCGCGTTTAAAAAAGCGACGATTTTTGCTTTGGGGATTATGCCGTACATCAGCGCCTCGATCATTTTTCAGCTTTTGGGATCGGTGATTCCCTATTTCCAGAAGCTACAGAAGGAAGGGGAGGAAGGCCGGAAGAAGATTACTCAGTACACCCGATACGCCACAGTGCTGTTAGCGGCCATGCAATCTTACGGAGTGAGCGTTTTCTTGGTAAACCTTCGCTCCCCCTCGGGCGTTCCTGTAGTGCCCGCTCCCGGATGGGGCTTTCGATTACTGACGATGATTACGATTACCTCAGGCACGATTTTTATTATGTGGCTGGGCGAACAGATCACCGAACATGGAATCGGAAACGGCATTTCGTTGATCATCTTCGTGGGGATCATCGCACGGCTTCCGAATGCCATTATGGTCGAGGTGAAGCAGTTGATGGCGGGCAATCGGCAGATTATTCCGGAGGTCTTGCTGTTTGTGGTGATGGTTCTGGTGGTCGCCGCTGTGGTTTTTATTACTCAGGGACAGCGCAAAATCCCGGTTCAGTATGCTAAACGGGTGGTGGGGCGCAAGGTGTATGGCGGACAGAGCACCCACATTCCATTGCGGGTAAATACCGCGGGCGTGATTCCGATAATTTTCGCACAGGCCATTATGTTTCTCCCCTCCACCATTGCGACGTTTTTCCAGCAGAGCGAGACGATACAGAATATGGCCGCTTATTTTTCCTATCAATCGCCGATTTACTGGTTTTTTTATGGCCTGATCATCGTTTTCTTCACGTATTTCTATACGGCTGTGATCTTCAATCCGGTAGATCTGGCGGACAATATGAAGAAGTATGGGGGGTTCATTCCTGGCATTCGACCTGGAAAGCGCACGTCCGATTATATTGATAATATTTTGACACGAATTACGCTTCCCGGGGCCATTTTTTTAGCTTTCATCGCAGTAATGCCGGCGATGGTGATTCGTTTCTCCGATGCGGCGTTTGGGATGAGTGTATCCAGGAGTTTCTCTCAGTTTTTCGGAGGAACAGGATTATTGATTGTGGTCGGAGTGGCGTTGGATACACTTCAACAGGTGGAGTCGCATTTGCTTATGCGGCACTATGACGGTTTTTTGAAGAAGGGAAAACTACGGGGACGGCGGTGACCGATTTCGGATTTCGGATGGTGGATTTCGGATTTTTGCACCGCAAAGCTGCAAAGAGCGCAAAGGACTTCGAGACCTGGGTTTTGCCTTTCCTTGCGTCCTTTGCGATGAGGTTTCATGTTGCAATCCTCAATTTTGTATGTTTGTGATGGGAGATTAAATGTACTTAATTTTATTGGGTCCTCCCGGGGTCGGGAAAGGCACGCAAGCGCAGAAATTGGTTGAGCGCTACGGTATTCCTCAGATTTCGACCGGAGATATTTTAAGGGGGGCAGTGAAGGAAGGGACGACGTTGGGGCGTAAGGCGGCTACTTTCATGGATGCGGGGCAATTGGTTCCGGACGATCTGATGCTGGATTTGGTACGGGATCGCCTCGGCGGTGACGACTGCTCCGGAGGATTTATTTTAGATGGATTTCCAAGAACGGTGCCCCAAGCCGAGGGATTGGAAAAGGTTTTGACAGATCTGGGGAAAAGCATAAATTATGTCCTCTCGATGAAGGCGGATCCCGAACTGTTGGTGAAACGACTCACGGCCCGGCGAGTATGTCCGGATTGTGGTCGAGGGTACAATCTACAGACGCAGCCTCCGAAAAAGGAGGGCATTTGTGACGTCTGTGGAGCCTCTTTGATTCAGCGTTCGGACGATGTGGAGAAGACGATCCGGAATCGTCTCAAGGTATACGAGGACCAGACTGCTCCTTTAGAGATGTTTTACCGGAAGAAGGGTTTGCTGCATCTCATAGATGGCGTGGGGACGATCGGCGAGGTCTTCGAACGCATGGTGGCTGATCTGGATGTGTTGAATTCGAATGGGGAGCTATGATTGCCATTCGATCGCAAGAGGAGGTGGAACGGATCCGGGCCAGTTCCCAGATCGTGGCCGAAGTGCTTATGCGGTCGGAGTCGTTGATGGTTTCGGGGGTACGCACCAAAGAGATTGAGCGCGAGGCCGAAATTGGTCGGCGTAGATGTAGTCGTGGGGAAAGACGACTATTTCGGAGATGCCGCGAGGACCTTTCGGGTCGGGTCGGTCTCGGAGGAAAAGGAGCGGTTGGCCCGGGAGACCGAGGCTGCGCTTTGGAAGGGGATTGAGCAGGCTGTCCCAGGTAATCGAATCGGGGATATTTCGCACGCCATTCAGGTTTACATAGAGGCGCAAGGCTATTCGGTGGTTCGGGATTTGGTCGGGCACGGCATCGGAAGGAAGCCGCACGAGGATCCTCCGGTTCCAAATTTTGGACGCGCTCATACTGGGCCTCGTTTGAAGGCTGGGATGGTGCTGGCGATTGAGCCGATGGTCAATGCCGGTGGATATGAGGTAAGGGTAAAGCGCGACGGTTGGACGATCGTCACCAGGGACGGTTCCTTTTCCGCCCATTTCGAGCACACCGTTGCCGTGACGGAAGACGGTCCTGAGGTGCTGAGCCTCGTGCCGGAATAATCATAGCGGAATTCAGGAGAACATGTTTCTCCGTAGGTTCATCACGGACAGGAGAAAACGGCGGCTCCATACTGAGAAAGCGGGGATTGGTTTGGCGAAAGAGAAACCCATTCAAGTCGAAGGGAAAGTGGTGGAAGCGTTGCCCAATGCCTCCTTCAGGGTGGAATTGGAGAATGGACACCGGATACTGGCCCACATATCGGGAAAGATGCGGTTGCATTATATCCGGATTCTTCCCGGAGATCGAGTGGCTGTAGAGCTTTCTCCATACGATTTGACCAGGGGTAGAATTACCTACCGATATAAATAGTTTCCAGTTGCCTCTCAGGGAGCAGCAATGTCGTTACGAGGAGCATGAGCGCCGAAGCGTGTGATCTGTGGACTGTCAAGCGGAGTATGGAATGGCTCTTTCACGTTTTGAAGGATACTCGTGTCGGTTTAGGATTTCCAACAGGAGATAAGGATGAAGGTAAAGTCATCGGTCAAAAAGCGTTGCTCAGACTGCAGGATCGTTCGTAGAAAAGGAGTGGTTCGGGTCATTTGTCGCGTTCCCAGGCATAAACAACGTCAAGGTTGAAAGGCGGCATGGGAACAGAGGGATTTGGGAAAGAGAACGCGTCTGCATCTCTTTCCTTGTTATTGAGTTGCCTTTTCGGCAAGGAGGATACTCGTTTGGCTAGAATAGCTGGAGTTGATCTGCCGAGGGAAAAGCGCGTAGAAATCGGCTTAACGTATATTTACGGCATCGGGCGGTCCTCGGCGAAAAAGATTACGGAGAAGTCGCATATTTCTTCGGATACGCGCGTCAATCAACTTACCGAGGAGGAAATCGCGAAGCTGCGTTCGGAGATCGAGGGGCAATATAAGGTGGAAGGGAGTTTGCGTAGCGAGGTGGCGATGAATCTCAAACGTTTGATGGACATAGGTTCCTATCGCGGGCTTCGACATCGCAGAGGATTGCCCGTACGAGGGCAGCGGACTCGGACGAACGCGCGCACGCGAAAGGGGCCGAAGAAGATCGTCGGGCGAAGGAAGGATGTATAAAGTTTGGGGTTGGTAAGGGTAAAGAAGTATCTACCTGTTCGCATAGGAGGGGATCGTTTGCCACCACGTACCGGAAGTCGAAAAAGGAAACGGCGGGACGAGAAGGTAAATCCCGTGGGCGTAGCCCACATCAAGGCGACGTTCAACAATACTATTATAAGCTTGACCGATCGAGAGGGGAATGTGATCTCGTGGGCCACCGCCGGCGGGCAGGGGTTTAAGGGGTCGAGGAAAAGCACGCCATTCGCCGCACAGAAGGCCGCCGAGGCTTCGGCAAAGGAGGCCATGAATCGGGGATTGCGGAAGGTGGAGGTTTGGGTGAAAGGGCCGGGGGTGGGTCGCGAGGCTGCCGTGCGCTCGCTGCAGGCTGCCGGGCTTGATATCACAGCCATCCGGGATGTAACGCCCATTCCTCATAATGGTTGTCGTCCGCCGAAGCGGAGAAGAGTATAAAATATGAAGAGAGGCGAAGCGGAGTGGAGTTGGAGTTCATTTCCTCTGGTCTCATGCAACGGCTTATTGGAGGTTTTTTATGGCGAGATATACAGAGGCAAGTTGTAGATTATGCCGTCGTGAGGGGGCAAAACTTTTTTTGAAAGGAGAACGCTGCCTTACGCCGAAGTGTGCATTCGAACGGCGGGGCTATATTCCGGGCCAGCATGGTCAGAGTATTCGGAGAAAGTTTTCGGATTATGGGGTGCAGCTCAGAGAGAAGCAGAAGACGAAACGGATCTACGGAGTGTTTGAGAAGCCATTCCGGAAGGCGTTCGACAGGGCGGTGCGACAGAAGGGGATCGCAGGAGAAAATTTGCTCCGACTGTTGGAGTCTCGGTTGGATAACATCGTGTACCGATTGGGATTTGCCCCTTCTCGTAAGATCGCGCGGCAATTGGTGCGACATGGGCACTTTGTGGTGAACGATCGGAAGGTGGATATTCCCTCGTATCTGGTGAAGCCGGGCGATGTGGTCCGGGTGCGCGACAAAAGCCAAAGATTGGAGGTGATCCATGCTTCGTTGAGGGGGATGGGAAAAGGACGGGAATTGCCATGGTTGACGTTGGATAAGACGACGTTGAGTGGATCTATGCTGGAGCTTCCTAAACGGAAGGATATTCCGACCCCGGTACAAGAACAGTTGATCGTAGAGCTCTACTCCAAGTGAGGGGTGGCGCTGTAAGAGGTTTTGCCCTGAAGGCTTCGTGCCCGAAGGGGCTGAGGGAATTTGTTGGGGCTATGTATCCCCGCATGGGGGCGGAGAGTGATTCCCTCACCTCGATCCGTCCTGAATTTATTGAGAGGGATCGCCTGTATGAAAAGCAAGAATTTTTGTATGCCAAAGTTTGTCGAAGTGGACGACGTGACTCTGAGCGATACCTATGGGAAGTTCATCGTTCAGCCTTTGGAGCGGGGTTTTGGAACTACCTTGGGAAACGCTTTGAGGCGGGTGCTCTTATCTTCTGTGGAAGGAACTGCGATCCGGGCGATCAAGATCGAAGGGGTCCACCACGAATTTTCGACCATCCCCGGCGTCGTAGAAGATGTGTCGGAAATTATTCTGAATCTGAAGGAAGTATGCCTGAAATTGCATACGGACGGAGATAAGACGTTTTTTGTGGAGAAAGAGGGGGCTGGTGAGTTGACCGCCGGAGCGCTTCAGGTGGATTCGGAGATAGAAATTTTGAATCCGGATCTCCACATTGCGACGTTCAACGAGGGTGCCCGTTTTCGCGCGGAGATTTTGGTCGGATACGGACACGGCTATGTTATGTCGGAGGACAACAAGCTTCCGGATCAGCCCATAGATTGGATCGCGATGGATTCCATTTTTTCGCCGGTTCGGAAGGTGAGCTATGCGTTTGAAAATATGCGTGTCGGAGAACGGACGGACTACGACAAACTGACGATGGAGGTGTGGACGAACGGTACCATCCGCCCGGACGATGCCGTGGCTTTCAGTGCGAAGTTGTTGATAGACCACCTTCGGCATTTCATCAATTTTGAAGAAGAACCGGAAGATATTGAGGAAGAAGAGGTGGATCACGAGTCGGAACGGATTAAGGCGCTTCTGAAGATGAATGTGGAAGAATTGGAGTTGTCGGTTCGATCCAGCAATTGTCTGAAGGCGGCGGGGATCCAACTCCTGAAAGATCTGGTTCAGAAGACGGAAAGCGAGATGTTAAAATATCGGAATTTCGGGCGAAAATCCTTAAGCGAGCTTTCGGGGATCCTTGGCGAATTGGGACTCTCTTTTGGAATGGATGTGATGCCTTATCTGGGGGAGAAGAAAAAACAGGAAGAGCCCGAAGAGAAGGAGTGCGCATGAGGCACGGGAAACAGGGAAGGAAGTTAAATAGAACCGCCAGCCATCGGAAGGCTATGATCAGAAATATGGTCACCTCATTGGTCGAGGTGGAAGCGATTCGTACTACGGATGCCAAAGCCAAGGAGGTGCGACGTGCCGCGGAGCGGATGATCACGTTGGCGAAACGGGGGGATCTGCACGCCCGGCGCCAAGCATTACGGCTTATTCGGAGCAGGGCGGTTGTGGCCAAATTATTCGATGAAATTGCCCCGAGATACGTGGCTCGAAATGGGGGATACACCCGGATCGTGAAGGTCGGCGAGCGCCGGGGAGACGGGGCTGCGATCTCCCTTGTTCAGTTGGTGCAAGACGAACCCGGCGAATAGATAGGTCCGCAGGGTGTCGGATTATGGCTATTGGGTGATGAAGAGCGATCTAACTTTTAGATCGCTCTTTTTTTGGTGGGAAAACAAGTTTCTTCGCAAAAAAATCGCCTGCGTCCGCAGACCCAGGCGATTTCACGAAATTCCCTCGCGTACCCCTTTACTTCAAGATAAGCATGCTTCTGGTCTGCACAAAATTTTCCACTTGGAGGCGACAGAAGTACATGCCGCTCGACAGGAGCTTGTTCGCATTATCCCGACCATCCCACACCATCTGATGGATGCCCGGTTGAACGTTCCCATCCACCAATTTTCTGACTTCCTGGCCGAGCAGGTTGTAAATGGTCATCCGAACCGCTGAGGCCGTGGGAAGTTGGTACCGGATGACCGTCTCCGCGTTGAAGGGATTGGGGAAGTTCTGATGGAGTGCAAACTTTTCAGGAAGAAGATTCACTTCTTTCGAGTTCAGGGTATTTATGCCTTCCTCTGCATCCAGTAGCTCCATCTCGATCCGGAAGCTGAGGTTATTTGAGCCTCCCTTAACCGAGAAGATGAGATCGGTCAGGCTCGCGTCTCCACTTATGGCTTCCTTTCCAACAGTTCTATCCGCGACGAGGAGTTGTCCGGGTTCGGAGACCGTTCCAAGAAGAAGGGGCAGCCGGGATCGGTCGTTCCCCCAAAGGGTTTGCGGGCATCTCTCCGCCTTGAGAAAGACGAGTTGCTTCGGGTCGTATCGGACATGGAAGGCATAGCCAGCGAGATCGCGCGCGTCTTGTATCCCAACGTGCAGATGGACGTTTTTCCCTCCTTCAGAGGAGGTCTCCATGCTCATGGATGCCGCCAGAGAAGCCGCCGTATTCCTTCCGGCCCTCAAGTTTACCATCTTCGCCGCGCCAAGGTGCAGTCCGTAATTCTGCGCGAAGATGGAAAAATCTCCCAAACCAATCCGGCCATTCTTATCCAGATCGTAGAGGGAATCGTAGCTGCTCTCTCCTTCGGACAGACCGTAGTTCTGCGCGAACAGCGAGAAGTCGCTCAGATTGACCCAGCCATCTCCGTTGAAATCTCCCGCCAGACTCGGTGCTTCCGCGAGGGTAAGTGTAGTCGTTCTGCCCTGGAAGATGGCCGAAAGGACGTCCTTCCGCAAGGTCAGTCCATCATAGTTGTCGATTCCGAGGTCATACTCATTCCGGATGACTACACGGTCTTCCTGGAAGGAGAAGCCCCAACTATCCAAGACCCCATCCTCCTCAGCCCAATCTCCGGCCGGGGTGGCCGCCAGTATGTCGTCTATCGGGATCTCGACATCATCTTCATTCGTGCTTCCCGAAGACCAGACGATGGCGCCGACCCCGCCTTCCATGAAGTTGAACCACCCGTTGCTTGGAAGCCACAGCTTAATCGCAAGCGATCCGTCGGAAGCTACGAAGAACAGATGAGCGCCGTCGCGATGCACTCTCCACACCCCGTAGGTGTGCAGGTCCCCGTCCGAAATAATCCCGGAGGGCTCCGATGTGGTGACCTCCAGAGTCACGATGCTTGCCTCTCCCCATGCCCCGTTCGACGCCCGACCGCGCACTCCGATCGTATAGCTGCCGGCCGAAAGGGAGGACACATCCACCACAGCGGCCACGGCCTCTACCGGGGAATCGAACCCTCCGTCGGAAGCGGCCATGACTGTGCCGTTCCCCTCCCCCGGATCGGAGCCGATGAAAAACTCGGCCGCCATTACGGTCAGCGCCGCTGTCGTTGTCGCGGGAATCGTGATGCTTTTTTCGATGCTGTTCGAGGAGATCTCCGATGTGGTCGAGGTGACTTCCACCTCGTAGCTCAACCCCACCTCCTCTGTTACCTCCGACGCTACCACGCTCCAAGAGACCTGTCCCGTCTGACCGGAGGCGATGGACGAAGGATTCACGGATTTCGTCGCCGATTCCCCCGAGGCGAGGGACAAACCGGACGGCAGCGTGATCGTCGCCTCGACTCCGTCGGCCATGGTTCCACCGGTGTTGGAGACCAGCACGTTCACCTCAAAGGGATTCGGGGACAGTTCGCCGTCCGTTTCGGACAGGGAGGACGGAGCCGAAAGATTCAGGGACAAGACGCCTTCGCTGATCGATCCCTGACCCAACCCGTAGAAGGTGGACACGGTCCGGGATCCTCCCGATGCGATGGCCGCCGGATTCCACCAGATTCCCACTGCGCTGTCTCCGTATTCTCCACCTCCTGCCGTGTATTCCCAATTGATGGACTTCAAACTACTATACGGACCCACCACCAGCCGATCCGGAGAAGCCGCGCCTCCTCCAATTAGCGTCCCCTGTGCCACGAGCTTATCCGCGCCCTGCGTCGGACCCACCTCAAACGCCTGCCAGAACGTGGGCATATTGGCCGAGGTAAATTCCCGCTCCACCGAACTGTACCCGTAGCTCGTGCTCAGCGGCGCGCTGTCGTTCCACCCGACCATGGTGTCCATCTCCATGAATACTCCCACCTCATGAGAGTCGGCACCGTTGTTGGCGATCTCAACCTGGATCCAGAAGGTATCCTCGTTCCCCGTGGTGGAGCTCCGGGTGATGGTCAGGCACTGTGTGATCGCCAAATCTCCGATCTCCCACACACAGTAAATCGAATTTCCGGATTGGGTCGGATGGGTGGTCATGGTTCCATTTGAGCCGCCGAAGCGGTAGACCGCCCCGTCTATCCTGACGTTGGTGTAGGAAGTATAGGCCGACCTGTAGAGCAGATTTTCGCCGTCGGCCGTGGTGATGATGAATTGGCCGGTGTTGTCGTTCACATCCACCTTGATATACTCGTTGCCGAACTGGGCCTGGATGCCCTGCGCCGCCACGATCTTTCCCCGAGCGCCGGAGGCCGTTTTCGCCGAAGGTTCGAGTGTGTAAGATCTTCTCTCGAAGAAGACCGGTCCGACGATCTTCGCGCTGGACGGCGCGGATGCCGTGACCGTGGCCGTCAGCGTCACCTCCGAAGCTCCTTCCGTGGGACTCGGGCTCACCTGCACGTTCGAGGTGACCGGCCCGAGGAGGATCTCCTCCTGAGTGGTGAAGGTGTCGTCTTCACTCCAGACGGTATTTTCGCTGGCGTCGGTGGACCCGACCCGGTAATGGTAGGTGGTGGAGGGGGACAGGCCCGTCAGGGTCACGCTGTGGCTGGTAACGCTGCCTATTCCAGTAGACGACAATCCATAGTCCGTGGTCGCGCCGTATTCGACGATTGTGCTGCTGGACTCGTCGGTGGTCCAGGTGACGACCGCGGAGGTCTCCGTGATGCCGGAAACGGAGGGACCTGAGGTGAGGACCGGCGGCGTGGTATCCCCCTCCTCCCACAGGGCGGGCTCCGCCGTCAGGTAGGGCGAGAAATCGACCCTGTCCGAGATTTTTACACCCGCTCCGTCCGTGTTGAGGGTTTCGTGGTAGGGCCCCGAAGCATCGCCCCACCAGTTGTTGCGGGCATTGACGGTGGCCGAGCCTTCGTTTCGGACACCATAATCGCTGACGCCTGTGAGGATGTTGTTGGGACTAATGGTGGGAGCCGCACTGTCATACACCCGAACCGCATCCCCGTAACGACAACAGCCGCCTCCTCCCAGTATCCGGTATAAAGAATCCGGCAATGATCCAGAATTCCGGAACTCCCATCGTTGAAATAAACGCTGTTCCACCAGTCCGCTTCAGCCGCCGTCCCGTCTCCGTCCCCGTTGGTGTCTCCGCCCATGTCATCCGTCCAGGCGGTGAACACGATCGGCTCCGAGGTCGTGCCCTGCGCGTTGAGGGCGCCATAGACAACGATGCTCTGGTTATCGTCAAACTTCACGATCAGACCCGCGGGAAGCGTCAATGCGGCATCCGTCCCAACGTTGACCGAGGCAACCGAATAGGGAAGATTATCCGGAAATGCCTTCCAGGTCATCTCCTCTCCGGAGGGCACGGTGGGAGCGTCGTGGCGAATTCCATAGTGGCCGTTCGACTCGAACGTGTTCCCCTCGATATTCTCCGGCATGGCGCTCCAGGTAGAAAGAGCATGGCGCTCCAGGTAGAAAGACGCACCGGCCACTGGGCGTGCGAGATGGTGTTGTTGATCAAACTCGGAGCCCCATTGTCATACACCCGGACCGCATCCCCGCCGACATGAGCGATCTCGCAGTTGGAGATCGTCGGCGCGGCGTTTCCGTGAACGACAACAGCCGCCTCCTCCCAGTATCCGGTATAAAGAATCCGGCAATGATCCA
>MVCQ01000050.1 GCA_002059205.1 Candidatus Latescibacteria bacterium 4484_107 | reverse complement strand
TCTTATAACCCCAGATGGATCCCCACTGTTCCATGGCTGCCATCCCATGCTTCCCAAAAATCTTCAACCCCATTACGGGGATACCATGTTTGCTCCCTTTCCCAGGCTGAGACCGAAAAAATGCTTGACTTTTTTCCCCAGATTCATTATTATTGAAGCCCGTGGGGCTGTAGCTCAGCTGGGATGAGCACTTGTCTGGCAGACAAGGGGTCAGGGGTTCGATCCCCCTCAGCTCCACCATGCTTTTTAGCAGAAAAAAAGTTACGCCGAAAGCCGCGAACGGTGCCCTTTCGGCGTTTTTGCATGGTGGCCTGTATTTTCACGGACGCTTAGCGATATAACCAAATCGCGCACAAAAAAAACCCTTCAGGAAATATCCCGGAGGGCTCCCACTCGAAGAGGCTGGTGCCGAAGGGGGGATTTGAACCCCCACGGGGTTTCCCCCACTGGTCCCTGAAACCAGCGCGTCTGCCAATTCCACCACTTCGGCTGAAGTCAAATAGGAAACCAAATAATAACAAAAAAAGGGCGTTTTGTCAAGATTTTTCTTGAACTATTTTCGCGAGTTTATTATAATTCGAGGAAGTGTATGGAGACCCCTGCTCCCGTTGTTGATCGGTCCTCCGCTTTGCTGCTTCGCCTCATTCCGTAGGAGGGTTTGCCCGAACAATGGGCCGCGTCCCCTCGAAGCTTGAACGCAGGCCGGCCAGGCCGGGCATTCGACCGAAGGGGATATGCTTTTTTTTGTTGCATTTCCTGAAAAAAATCGTATATTTAGGGACTTCGCATTTACCTGAAAAGTCGTTTTTGACGGGGGAGTTCCCCGGCCCCGGCTCCATGATTTTTTTGGCTATGCTTGATCGCCTCAGGAGAACCGCATGTTTGACGATCTTTCCGCCAAGTTAGAAGGCGTATTTAAGAAACTACGCAGGCACGGCAAGCTCTCCGAGTCCAACATCAAGGACGCGCTTCGGGAGGTGCGTCGGGTGCTTTTGGAAGCCGACGTGAACTACAAAGTGGCGCGGACCTTCGTCAATAGGGTGCAGGGGCGCGCAGTCGGTCAGGAGGTGCTGCAAAGCATCACTCCGGGCCAGCAGGTGATCAAGATCGTGCACGACGAATTGATCGCCTTGATGGGGCGCAAGTCTGAGGGCATTTCGTTCGATGCTACGCCTCCGACGGTGGTCATGTTAGTGGGGCTTCAGGGTTCCGGAAAGACGACCGCGGCGGCCAAGCTGGCGCATCTTTTCCGCTCCAAGGGGCGGCGTCCGCTGCTGGTGGCCGCGGATATCTATCGCCCGGCGGCCATAGATCAGTTGGAGGTGCTGGGGCGTTCCATGGACGTTCCGGTCTATCGGGCGAGGGAGGGCACGCCCCCAGAGCGGATCTGCGCCGACGGGGTCCGACTGGCCCGGAAGGAAGGGTTGGATTTCGTGGTGCTGGATACCGCCGGTCGGCTCCACGTGGACGACGAGATGATGGCGGAGTTGGAACGCATCAAGGCGCAGGTTTCTCCGTACGAGATTCTGTTCGTAGCCGATGCGATGACCGGACAGGATGCCGTGCGAGCGGCCCGGGAGTTTTTAAATCGTCTAAATTTCGGAGGCGTGATCCTGACCAAGTTGGACGGCGATGCGCGCGGCGGGGCTGCGCTTTCCATCCGTATGGTGACCGATCGGCCCATCAAGTTTGTGGGCGTGGGCGAGAAATTGGATGCGCTCGAAGTCTTTCATCCCGACCGTATGGCCTCCCGCATTCTGGGCATGGGTGACGTCGTGTCTCTGGTGGAGCGCGTGCAGCAGTCCGTGGATACGGAGAAAGCGCAAAAATGGGAAGAAAAGCTCCGCAAGGAAGCCTTTACGTTCGACGACTTTTTGGAGCAGTTGGAGCAGCTCAAAAAGATGGGGCCTTTGGATCAGCTCATCGGGATGATCCCCGGTGTGGGGAAGGCCATGCGCGGGCTGAAAGTGGATGAGAAGGCTTTTGTTCATACAGAGGCCATCGTCCGCTCGATGACCAAAGAGGAACGCGCCCGGCCGCACCTCATCAACGGAAGCCGCCGCCGCCGCATCGCCCGCGGGAGCGGGACGCGGGTTCAGGATGTCAATCAACTCATGAAACAATTCTCAATGATGCAGAAGATGATGAAGAACATGGGGAAAATGGGCAGTCTCGGAAAAGGAATGCTGCCCTTTTAACCCTTCCCAAAAATACCACGGAGACACGGAGTTCACGGCAAATTCTAAATTTCAATCCGAAATTCTAAACAAATGCAAAATCCAAATATCAAAACGCAGTTTATCCTGTTTTGGATTTCGGTTTTATGACATTGTTTAGGATCTGGAGCTTCGGATTTAAGATTTGAAGTTTTTTGCTTTCTCTGCGTCTCCGCGGTGCAAAACAAGATAAGGAGGATAGCTTGTCGGTCAAACTCAGATTGACGCGCGTGGGAAAAAAGAAACAACCCTTTTACCGGATCGTGGCCGCCGACTCCAGAAGCCCGCGGGACGGCCGGTTTATCGAGGTGGTGGCTTCGTATTGCCCGAACCGGGATCCTGAAGTCATGGGTTTGGACGAAGAGCGGGTATGCTACTGGCTGGATAACGGAGCAGTCATGAGCGAACGCGTTCGCGCCATCCTGAAGCAAGAGGGCGTGCTTGCGCGCCGGGAGAAGGCGAAGAATCCGGAGATGGAAGTCGAAGTGCCTGCCTCCGAAGGTGCGGAGGAGACGGTTGCCGAGGAGACCCCGGTTCCCGAAAAGGCGGAGGAGGCTTCGGAGGAGACGGTGGCTGAGGAAGTCTCATCGGTCCCAGAAGAACCGGTTGAAAAGGAAGCAAAGGCCTCAAAAACCGTGAAGAGCAAGCCGAAAAAAACGGCTCCGAAGAAAAAAACGGAATAGGAAAGGGAAGCCTATATCCCTTCGGAAGGATATTACATCTCAATGCACTCCCTTTTTGGTGACTAACGGGTGGCGAGCGAGAAGCATGCCACTCATCATCAATCACCAGGAGAAGGGCTGGGAGATGAACGAAGACAACCGCATCGCCATCGGAAAAATTGCCAAACCCGTAGGACTCGAGGGAGAGGTGAAGGTGGTGCCCTGGACCGATTTCCCGGAGCGGTTTGCGAAGTTGAGTCGGGTTTTCGTCCGAAAAAAGGGGGAGCCTGAGTATGAGTTGGAGATCGTACGGGCACGCGGACACAGTCGAGCTATCCTGCTTCAGTTTGCCGGTATCACCACGCCGGAGGCCGCGGACGGGCTCCGCAACGCGGAACTGCTCATTTCCAGGCAAGAGGCGATGCCGCTTCCCGAAGGAACGTACTATACGTTCGAGTTGATCGGGTTGGAGGTCGTGACCGAGCAGGGGGAGCGGGTCGGTCGGCTTAGCGACGTCTGGAGCATGCCCGCCCAGGATGTATACGTCGTAGAGCGGGAAGGAAAGGAGATCCTCGTGCCCGCCCTCCGGTCGATCATCAGGGAAGTCGATCTTTCGCGCCAACGGATGACGGTAAACCTGCCCGATGGTTTGCTGGACATTTACTTAGCCTGAGTGCCATGCGTATTGATATTATCACGCTCTTCCCCGATATGTTCCGGGGGCCCTTTGGAGAGGGATTAATGCACCGGGCCCGGGAGCGGGAACTGATCACCATCCACTTGCACGACCTCCGGGCGTTCAGCGAGGACAAACATGGGAAGGTGGACGATTTCCCATACGGCGGCGGCGCGGGGATGGTGTTGAAGCCGGAGCCTGTGGCCCGTGCCTTGGAGGCGCTGCGAAGACCGGAGGCGCGCATCATCCTTCTGACACCTCAGGGGGAGCCCTTGACGCAGAAGCGGGTCAATGCGCTCTCGTTGGAACAGCACCTGATTCTTTTGTGCGGACGTTACAAGGGTATAGATGAACGCATCCGACTGCGCTTCGTCCCCGATGAAATCTCCATCGGGGACTATGTCTTGATGGGCGGTGAATTGCCTGCTATGGTGCTTACCGAAGCGGTGGTTCGAGTGATCCCCGGCGTGCTGGGCGATTCGGAATCGGCGTTGGAGGATTCCTTTCAACATGGTCTGTTGGATTGTCCGTGGTACACGCGCCCGGAGGAGTTTGAGGGCATGCGCGTGCCGAAGGTATTGAGGGATGGCGACCACGCGAAGACCAAGGCGTGGCGACAGCAAGAGAGCGAGCAAAGAACGCGTCAGCGAAGGCCGGACCTTTGGGAGCAGTTCCTCGCGGAGCGAGAGCGGGACGTGTAAGTTGCAGGCGTTTTTCATGCTCTTTTGCAGCGTGGGAACGAGGCGGATTCTTCTCGGTGATATTCTATGGGTGAAACGCGCTATGGGACGCTTCAAACTTCCAGACGACGTCGCGTTGATCGCGGCAGTGATGGCGGTGGATCGTTCCTGGCTCGATCGGGCGAAACAGTCCCTTTCCGAAGCATTTGGCCCCATCGTTCGGGAAAGCACCATCTATCTTTTTGATATCCACAGCTCGTATTACGAGAGGGAGATGGGGTGTGATCTGATCAAGCAATTCGTGAGTTTTGAGAGGCGGATCCCGATGGATCGTCTTCCTGCCATCAAAATCGCCACGAATGCCCTGGAGGAGCGGTTCGCCCGCCGGGAAGACGGACAACTTGGGCGCAGGGTGAACGTGGACCCCGGGTATATGGCTCCTTCCAAGTTGGTGCTCGCTACCACCAAAAACTACGATCACCGAATTTACCTCGGAGAGGGCATCTTTGCCGATCTGACGCTTCGCTATTGTCACGGCCGCTTCGAGACGCTGGATTGGACGTATCCCGATTATCGTACCGACTTGGCGCAAAAATTTTTCGCCGAAGTCCGGAGCGGCCTGCTGGGACGGCGGAACGAATAATTTTAGCCTTGAAAAACAGCCTGAAAAAAAAGGAGGGGCTTTGGAGAAAACGCGTCGCCTGATGGCTTGGGCAGGAGTTTTTATATTCTGTTTGTGCTGCTCGAAACCAGTGGAAGCCGCACGCACTTCGACCAATATGGAGGTATTGGAGGAAGCCACGCGACAGGCCATTCGGGAGGGACTCCGCGAGGTTGGAGCCGGCGAAGCGGATGGACGTTCCTTGGCGCTTTCGGCATCGCACGAGCACGAGGGCAACTGGTTTGTGGAGCACCTGCTGTTGGACGAGTTGACCGGGCGGGGATTTCGCGTACGCGTGGACTCGACCGATGCGGTGACGCCCGGATCTCGATTGTCCTTTCAGATTATTGCGCTTCAAGTGAATTACCTCGGTCAGCGTCGCCGGGGGCTTTTCGGAGATCGGATCATAGCGCGTTCGGCCCAGGCGGAGCTTTCCCTCGAACTCGTGGACGATTCGGGACGGATTGTCAGTCTGAAACGGAGCAAAGGGCATGTTCTGGATCGCTTTCCCGCGGCTCGCCTCTCCATTGTGGAGCACCCTTCGTACGCCTTTGCGCGCGACAAATTGGACGGTAAAAAATGGACGCGTTTTCTGGAACCGGTGACCGTCTCGGCGGTCGTGGGAACGCTCATTTGGATACTTTACTCGAATAGATAAGGCTGCCGTGCGATAAACCGCACGGTTCGGTAAAATTTGGCGTTGGGGTTGGTTCGGGATTTTGTAATCCGGGACCAACTTGCATGCCGTCCTTGTCAGGAGGTCGAAATTCACCAGAGATGTGACGAAGTTGCACTCCGATACATTTGGACAAAAGTCCGGGAGAAAGGTGCAGATACCTTCTATACACTGACGGAGCAATGAGGTATGAGAGGGGGCTGTCAGGTTGTCCCACATCATCGAGTATTCGCCGGACGCAGAAAACCATTTGCGGGCGCAAACGGCCCGACAGCGGACAATCGTCCTGGACGGCGTAGATGAGCAACTGAACAATCAGCCAACGGTTAAAACCAGAAATCGCAAGCCAATGCGTCCAGATTCCCGGTCCCCCTGGGGACTTCGCATTGGCACCCTGCGTGTTTACTACGATGTGGTGGAAGAGTCCAAGCCGATGGGTTGTGTTCGGGCTATAGGCATTAAGGAGCGCGATCAAGTTCGTATTGGAGGGAGGTGATTCAGTTATGATGACCGTAGATATCCAGAGGCCACGGCTTCCCTGGTCGAATATGCACGTCGGGGGGCTGTGGAGCCTATGATTGTGACAATTGATCGTAAGCCGATCGCTGCGTTGGTGCCGATTGCGAACAGCGATCTGGAACCCCTCTCTGTGAGCACTCAACCGGAGTTTCTTGCTATTATCAAGCAGTCGCGCGTACGCCAGCAAAAAGAGGGCGGGATTTCCAGCGAACAGGTGCGACGTCGGCTTGGATTAAGCCAATAAACAAGATATCCGAAACCGATCTCACCGCAGTGTTCGCGGAGACCACAGCGCGGCATAGCCGCAACCCAAATCCAAAAGCAATGGGACGCGGATAGCACGGATTTATACGGATCAAACAAGGGTGCTGTAACTGGAAGACTGGACTAAGCTTACCTCCTTCGCTCAATAAAAATTTTGCCAAAAAAACAAGATTTTTCAGATTAGTAGTACAGAGAAAAGGCGGGTTAAGAGAGGCCGGATTCCGGCCTTAATCTTTACTCTGTGCGAAACTTTTTGCGGCTTGGAGAAAACGGACGCTTTCTATTTCGTAAAGCCCGTAAACGACAGGAGAATTCTATGAAGGTGCGGTCCCTTTTTATCCTTATGATTGGCGTTGCCGTGTGTGTGCTTGGTGTACAGTGCGCCACCTCTCAAAAGAAGGAACGGAGCGCCAAGGATCAGTATCAATTAGCTTCGGAATATCTTGCGAGGGGGGAGTACATCAAGGCGATTGAGGCGTTTCAGGCGCTGGTGTATAATTTTCCGGGCTCCGAGTGGGTGGACGACGGCCAGTATGGTTTGGCGGAAAGCTATTTTCGTTCGAAGGATTACGTGAACGCGGTTTTCGAATATGAGCGGATCGTCAACGATTTCTCCATGAGTCCGCTGGTGGAAAAGGCCCAGTTCAAGATCGCGATGTGCTACTTCAAGCAGTCCTTAGATGCGGCCCGGGATCAGAAAAATACATACCAGGCGATCCAGGCTTTCCTGACCTTTTTAGAGGATTATCCCGACAGCCCACTGGCCAAAGAAGCCCGGGCTAAGTATTCCGCCTGTAGAGCCAAATTGGCGGAGAAGGCTTACAAGAACGGCGAACTGTATCTGAAGATGGGCCAAACCGAAGCCGCCTTGCTCTATTTCCGGGAGGTGCTGGATACCTTTGGGGATACTTCATGGATCCACTATGCCCGATATGGCATTGGATGCGCGCTCCTGAAACAGGGAAAGAAGGACGAAGCCCGCCAGGCCTTTGAGCAGGTGGTCCAGAACGGAGCCGACGAAGGCCTCAAACGGAAGGCGCAAAAAAAGCTGAAGGAGATGGAAAAAGGCGGATGAACAAGAGGAAAATCGGTATTTTCGGCGGCACGTTCGATCCAATCCATCTGGGGCATCTCATCACCGCTCAGGAAGTGCGGATAACACACGGTTTGAAGAAGGTGATTTTTGTGCCCTCTGCGGATCCGCCGCACAAGGCGAGGAGGCCGTTGACCCGGGCCGGGGATCGGCTTCGGATGGCCGCTCTCGCTATCGAAGGCGATCCCCGCTTTGAGCTGTCCTCCATAGAACTGGAGCGACCGGGAAAGTCCTACACGGTGGATACGCTGCGGCAGATGCGGGAAAGCTTCGGGCCTGAGGTGGAACTCTGCTTCATCATAGGCACGGATAATGTGCCGGAGATCCGGACATGGAAGGAGCCTGAGCGAATTTTTGATTTGGCCGAGGTGATCGTGGCCACGCGCCCCGGTTTCGATCCTCATGAAATGAACGCACCCTTTGCGGAGCGGATGACCTTTATCCCCACCCCGGAGATCGCCATCTCCTCCACGGAGATCCGCCAGCGGGTGAAACGGGGTCAGCCGATTCGATATTGGGTTCCGAAGGAAGTGGAGCGGTATGTTGAGGAGAAGAGGTTGTATGTTGGTTAAGACATGGAACATTGCCAAGATT
>MVCQ01000049.1 GCA_002059205.1 Candidatus Latescibacteria bacterium 4484_107 | reverse complement strand
GCTGAAGTTGGAGCGCACTGCGGACATTCTCTCCGAACTCGCGCCCGCTAAAAGGGATAAGGTTATAGTGGGATTTGCGGTGGAGACGGAAAATGCCATAGCCCACGCTCGTGAAAAGCTTCAAAAGAAAAACCTGGATTTCATAGTACTCAACAATCCCTTGGTGGAAGGCGCGGCCTTCGGGACGGATACGAATGTGGTGACGATCCTTGACAGTAAGGGGAACGTGGAGAAGCTGCCTAAGATGAGTAAGCGGGAGGTGGCTGAGAAGGTTATGGAGAAGGTCGCATTGTTAATTGTAAACTGATCATTGTTACTTGGTAATGGACAGAGTGTTTGAAGCGCTTACGTCCTTTGCGCCTTTGCGGTAAGAAAAGATGACCACACCATTGGAGCTTGTTCAAACCGCTCAAGAATTTGTCCGACAGCAAATAGACCTTGGGGAGCATGAATTTCCATGCCGACGTGCTCCCCTCGACGCGTTTTACGACTCCATCAAGGATTGTCAGCGATGCCCCCTGGGCAAACTCAGAACCCACCTCGTGTTTGGCGGAGGCAATCCCCATGCCGACGTGATGTTCATCGGAGAAGCGCCGGGGAGGGACGAGGACTTGCAGGGAAAGCCTTTCGTGGGGCGTGCCGGTCAACTGCTGGACAAGATCATCCAGGCCATTCACTTTACGCGGGAGCAGGTGTACATCGCCAATATTCTCAAATGCCGCCCTCCCAACAATCGGGATCCGGAGCCTGAGGAGATCGCGCAGTGTGAGCCGCACCTCGTCCGTCAGATCGAGCTGATTCAGCCGAAGATCATCTGCGCGCTGGGCCGGATCGCGGGTCAGACGCTGCTTAAGACCTCTGAGTCGTTGGGGCGTCTGCGTGAAAAAGTGCACCGTTATCACAGCGTCAAACTGATTGTTACGTATCATCCGGCTGCCCTGCTTCGCAATCCTCAGTGGAAGCGACCCGCGTGGGAGGACATGAAACGTTTGCGACGGGAGTACGACGGCGTGGAGCTTTAACTGGGAAGCAGTTCAAAGATTGCCAGGATTTCAAAGATTTTAAAAATTGGGGTGCTGACCCGTAGGCAATCTTTGAAATTTTGGCAATTTTTGAAATTCAGGCAATGAGGAAGGGAATGGGAAGGGAGAACTAGAATGGCCTCTGAAGAACGCACCGCGGAACGTATCCCCCCTCAGGCAGTAGATGTAGAACGTGCGGTATTGGGCGCGATGTTGATCGAGCGGGAGGCCGTTCCGAAATCCATCGAGGTTCTGGAGGAGGATTATTTCTACCTGGACGCGCACCGCAAGATTTTCTCGGCGATTATGGCGCTTTTCGATCGCAGCGAGCCGGCGGACAGCCAGACGATTGTCGAGGAGTTGAGGAAACGCAAGGAGTTGGAGGCCATCGGCGGGGCGTCGTATTTGGCTGAGCTGGCGACTGAGGTGGCCACGGCGGCCAATGTGGAGTATCACGCCAAGATCGTCTCGGAGAAGGCCCTGCTGCGGAAGATGATCACGCTTTCCACGCAGATCGCGACCGAGTGCTACGAAGCCAGTCAGGGCGTGGATGACCTGATCGATCAGGCGGAGCAGCGCATTTTTAATCTGTCCTCCAAGCGACTGAGCAAAGGGTTTGAGCCCTTATCCGCGGTGCTTCATGATACTTTCGAGTCCATCGAACAGTCCCATCAGCGTGAGGGGATGGTGTCCGGCGTGTCCACCGGGTATGACGAATTGGATGAGCTGACCTCGGGCCTTCAGCCGTCGGATCTGGTCATTGTGGCGGGCAGGCCCTCGATGGGGAAATGCGTCAGTTTCGATACCGATATTCCCGATCCGGCCACTGGAGAGATGGTAACTGCTCAGGAGCTTTATCACCGGCATAGAGCCAACCTGCTGACGCTCCGATCCGACTTGAAATTAGCCTCTACGCATCCCTCGGCTTTTATAGACGACGGCATCAAACCGGTGTTTCGGGTTCGAACAGCCACGGGGCGAGAGATTGAGACCACCGCTTCGCATCCGTTTTTGACAATCTCCGAATCGGATGGGACGGCTACCTGGATGCCCCTCAAATATCTGAGGGTGGGAGATCGGATCGGAGTACCCAGAGTCCTCCCTTGCTTCGGCAAGCTCAGGATACCTGAGGAAAGGATCAAAGTGCTGGCTTATCTCATTACGGATGGGAATCTGACCGACACGAATCCTCGCTTTACCAACTCAAATGTCCGGGTTATGGAAGATTTCGTCTCGTCTGTGGAAAAATTTGGCGGCGTGAAGGGCGTTTTTGAGAGGGATCACAACCGGGTCCCGACCCTTCGAGTGACCTCCATAGAACGATCTCCTGAAGAAATCCAGGCGTTTGCCGGCAGGCTCGAAACGGAGATAGGTAGATCTAAGTGGACTCAGAGGGGGCTTGCCATAGCGGCGGGCCTTAGTCCCAGCAGTGTATATCATTACGTAAATGGTCGGGCGTTGCCCACGGAGGAGACATTTGAGAAGTTGTGTTCGGTACTAAAGGCGGACAGGGAAGCATGGGGGGAGCTTCCGAGGAGACGCAACGAGATCACGGAATGGCTGAAGGAGCTTGGGGTGATGGGAAAGTCTGCTCTTGAAAAGACCATTCCCTCTTTTGTTTTCCGGCTCTCCAAAGATTTATTAGCGTTGTTTATCAACCGGCTTTTCGCGTGCGATGGCAGCGCGTATATCAATCAGACGGGAAGCTATGGAATCAGTTTTTCCTCCTCATCCAGGAAATTGATCCGTCAACTTCAGCATCTTTTGCTCCGATTCGGGGTGATCTCTAAGGTCCGGGAGAAGCGGATCAAGTACGCCGGGGAATGCCGGACCGCTTATGAACTCTCCTTTCACAATGCGGAGAACGTGATCCGATTTGCGCGGGGGATCGGTATATTTGGAAAAGAGGAGGTGCTGGATCAGATCGTTCGTTCGGCGAAGCAGAAGAAGAAGGCATATACTTACGATACGGTTCCTAAAGCATTCTGGAAGAGGGTAATTTCCGAAAAGGAGCGAGCCGGTATCTTCTGGAAAACGGTGGGAGAACGGAGAGGATTAACTCGGGCCAAGGATGCAACCCCAAAGACGTATAAGAACATCCGCAGGGAAACCCTGAAGATGTACGGGGAGACCTTAGATTCCCGTGAGATTATCCGGATGGCCGGAAGCGATCTCTTCTGGGATAGGGTAACGAGCATCGAGTACGTCGGCGAGAAACAGGTCTATGATCTGACGGTTCCGGGGACACATAATTTTGTGGCCAACGACTTTATTGTGCACAATACCGCTTTTGCTTTGTGTGTCGCCCGCAACGCCGCCGTCGAGCACAAGGTTCCCGTGGGCATATTCAGTTTAGAGATGGCGAATCATCAGTTGGCTCAGCGGCTGCTGTGTTCGGAGGCCAGGGTGGATGCGCATCGGTTGCGCATAGGCCGCCTGCCCGATGAGGATTGGGCGCAACTTAGTCGGTCTGTAGGCAGATTGGCGGAAGCGCCCATTTTTATTGACGATTCGCCCTCGCTGAGCGCCATGGAGATCCGGGCCAAGGCGCGCAGGCTTCAAAGTGAGCACGGCATCGGGATGGTCATCGTGGATTATCTTCAACTTATGCGGGGGAGCGGGCGGGTGGAGAACCGCCAGCAGGAGATTTCACAGATATCCAGGGCGCTCAAGGCGTTGGCCAAGGAGTTGAACGTTCCGGTCATCGCGGTGTCTCAGCTTTCCAGGGCGGTGGAGACGCGCGGAGGAGACCGTCGTCCCATGCTCTCGGATCTGAGGGAATCAGGAGCGATTGAACAGGACGCCGACGTGGTGATGTTCATCTATCGGGAGGAGCGGTACAATCCCGACACCGAGCAAAAGGGGATTGCGGAAGTGATCATCGGCAAGCAGCGCAATGGTCCCATCGGAACGGTGAAACTTACGTGGATCAATGAGTATGCCCGATTTGAAAATCCGGTCTTCAGAAGAGAAGAACCGTTCTAAAACACCATTGGTGACTGGTGATTGGTAAACTGGTGACTGGAAGGTCCGTCACAAATCACAAAACGAAGGAGAAAAAAATGCTCAAACCACGTAAAAGATTGACGAAAAGGGAGATGAAGGAGGATAAGTTTGTTACGTTTGCGGCGAACGCAACGGATTTTTTTCAGCAAAATTGGAGACAGATAGCTTTAGGCATTGCGGCTGTTCTGGTCGTGATTCTTGTTAGTGCGGGATGGGTAAAGCATCGACAGACACAAGAGAACACCGCGTCGGAGCAACTTGCCGAGGCAGCCATTGCGGAACAGGAAGGGGAGACGGATCGGGCCGAGGCATTGTATGCACAGGTCGTCTCCAAATTCGGGCGCACCAAAGCCGGAATCCCCGCGTGCACTTCGTTGGGAGCGCTCCAATTCTCCGAGGGAAAATTCGATGAGGCCATAGCAACCTATCGGAAGGTGCTTGCCCGGGGCGGAGCCGATCCATTAGGGGCCTTTGCCGCATACAGCGGAGTGGGTGCGTGCCTTGAGGAGCAGGGGAAGTACGAGGAAGCGGCAATCCAGTATCGCGCGTATGCCAAAAAATATCCCCGTTCTCCGTTCGCCCCGGAGGCCCTTTCGGATGCGGCGCGGTGTTTTATGCAGGCAGGCCGTGCGGTTGAAGCGAAGGCGACGTTGGAGCAGATTGTGGATGTGTATCCCAAATCGCAGGCAGCGTACCAGGCCCGAAGTGCGATAAAGATGCTATAAAATTTCACCGCAAAGGCGCAAAGTGCGCAAAGAAAAAACAGGTAAAAAAAGGGGCAGGCAAAGGTAGAGGCAAAGAAAGACAGATTCTATTGTCATCCCTCCAATTTCTCCACCTTTGCCTTTACCTTGTTTGAAGTCTTTGCGTCCTTTGCGACTTTGCGGTGAGAATATTTGTTTGGAGGAAGGGAATGAGCAAGCTTTACGTGGCGTTCGTGTGGCACATGCATCAACCGTATTACAAAGATCCGGATAGCGGGGTCTATCTGATGCCGTGGGTGCGGCTGCACGCGACCAAAGATTACTACGATATGGCGGCGATCCTGGAGGATTTTCCGGATATCCATCAGACGTTTAATCTCGTGCCTTCTCTCGTGGAGCAGATTCGGGAATACGCCTCCGGGGCGACGGATCGAGGGATGGTGTTGACGCAGAAATCCCCCTCCGATCTTACGGAGGACGAAAAAGTGGAGATGCTCTCCGTTTTTTTTATGGCCAACCGGGAGCGACTCATTTTGCCGCATCGGCGCTTTAAGGAACTTCTGAAGCTGCGGGGGCGCGATGAGAGCGAACAAGTGCTTCGAAAGACTTCTGGAAAATTTTCGGAGCGGGACTGGAGGGATTTGCAGGTATGGTTCAATCTGGTCTGGATCGATCCTTCGCTGCGTTCGGATCCTTCGGTGCGCCGACTTTTCGACAAGGCAACGGATTTCAACGAGGGGGATAAGGCGGAGGTGCTCCGGATTCATCGTCTGATTTTAGAAGGGGTGATTCCCAAGCACCAGGAACTTTGGAATACGGGTCAGATCGAAATCACGACAAGCCCGTTCTACCATCCGATCCTGCCGCTGTTGTGCGATACGAACGTGGCGAGAGAGGCTTTGCCCACGACGGCGCTGCCGGAACGGCGTTTTCAGGCACCGGAAGACGCGAAAGAACAGATCGAAAACGGACTCCAGTATATCGAAAAAATCTTCGGAAGACGTCCGAAAGGGATGTGGCCCTCAGAGGGGAGCGTAAGTCCCCAAGCTGTGGAATTGATGGCCGATGCGGGCGTGGAGTGGATCGCCACGGATGAAGAGGTGTTGGCGAAAAGTTTGGAAGAGGTGATCCGGCGGGACAGCGAGGGACGACTGAAAAATCCGGAGCGGCTCTATCGTCCTTATCAATTCGGCAACATGCAGATGATCTTCCGGGATCACGTGCTGTCGGATCGGATCGGATTCGTGTATGCGACGTGGCCTCCCCGGAAAGCGGCTGAGGATCTGATGGGACGTCTTCGGACCATTCGGGAGGATCTGGCAGGCCGGGGAATGGAGCACGGGCTGGTGAGCATCATCCTCGATGGGGAGAATTGTTGGGAATCCTACGAGAACGATGGAATAGACTTTCTGCGGGCGCTCTACGGAAAAATCACAGAGCAGGAGAAGATCGAGGCGGTGACCGTAGGGGAGTATCTCGAAAAATTTCCGCCGGAACAATCCCTATCCAAGCTCCACGCGGGTTCCTGGATCAACGCGAACTTCCGCATATGGATCGGTCACCCGGAGGACAATCGGGCGTGGGATCTGCTGCATCAGACACGAGAGATGCTGGTCGAAGAGACGAAGCATTTCACCGCAGAGCACGCAAAGGACGCGGAGAACACCATAACAAAAGCAATAAAAACGCCTTCCATTCTCAGCGGTCTCAGCGGTGAAAAGGTTGAGACGCTCGAAGCCGCATGGCGGGAACTCTACATCGCGGAGGGAAGCGACTGGTGCTGGTGGTATGGGGACGAGCATTCCAGTCAGGACGACGAGCGTTTCGACTATCTGTTTCGGCGGCATCTGGTGCGGGTGTACGAGTCTCTTGGCATGGAGGTTCCGATGGAGTTGCTCCAACCCATTCGGAAGATCGGCCATCCCTCCGCGTCCGTTTATGCGCCGCTGGGACTGATTTCACCGGATATCGATGGAAAATGGTCGTATTTCTACGAGTGGACCGAGGCCGGATATATTGATCCTCTCAAAGCCGGCGGGGCGATGCACCAGACGAGCGGGATCGTTCGGGGCATTCACTACGGCAGCGATTTGGAGCGGTTCTTTCTTCGCATAGATGTGCACGCTTCCATGCGCGCTGCGTTCGAGCAGGCTACTGTGGTCCTGGACGTGTTGGAGCCTGAGCGCCTGCGTGTCGAAGCTTCAAGTGACGGGGAATCCATTCGGATCTATGCGAATGGCGGCGATGGATGGAAATTTGCCTCCGGGGACGAAACGGTTTCCGCTGCCTTCGTGGACTGCTTCGAGCTTTGCGTTTCATTTCAGAAGCTCAATGTGACGCCTGGACAGGAGATACGGTTTCGGATTGTCCTGAAGACGGAGGATCGGGAATTGGAGGCATGGCCGCGGGGTGGTGTGGTGTCTCTTCCGGTACCCACCGAAGACTTTGTAGAGGAGCCGTGGTAAAATTCTTACCGCTGTTGATAACCACGGATTGCAATTCTGCGCGGATAAGGTTGCGTACCCAAGCGACGCAGTAATCCGCGATGCCTCGCCATTAGGTGCAGGAGTCTCCTTTGCTTTTTTTTGATTTATTTGGTTCGCATAAGAGATATTATGTAAACTTGTAAAAATACTCCTTACAGGCTCCCCCTCTCCCATCTACTCACTCCCTCGAGCGTCTCTTTGATTGATTCGTAAAAAATACCCGAGAAGAGCCTTTGCCTTACTGGCTCGCAGACTTCGATTCCTTTCTTTTCTCCGCCAACAACTCCTCTATCGTAAAGACGGACTCGAACACATACCCGGCCTTCTCCACATGCTCCCGCGCGGATTGTAGCCGATCTATGACGCACAAGAGTTTTTTTACCTCACAGCCCAGTTCCCTCTCCACCGCCCGAGCAGCCGAGATCATCTGCGTGGCGGTGGTTACGGTATCATCTACGATCACCACGCGCATGTCAGGCTCCAATGGACCCTCCACGCGCTTTTGCATCCCGTGTCCCTTCGGCTCCTTGCGCACCATAAAGCCCCGAACCGAAAGTCCTTCCGATCCCGCCACAGCCGCCACCGCACCAGCGATCGGATCCGCCGCTGTGGTCGGTCCGCCCACCGCATCCACGTCCGCCCCGATGGCCTCCAACAAGACTTTCGCGGTCAGATAGGCGCCCTGGGGATCCAGCGTAATCAAACGCAGATCTACGTAATAATCCGACTTCTGCCCTGATGACAGGATAAACTCTCCGAACCGAACCGCCCGTTCCGCAATAAGCCGCTTGAGTCTCGCTCTGTAGTTGCTCATAGGTCCCTCTTTTATA
>MVCQ01000048.1 GCA_002059205.1 Candidatus Latescibacteria bacterium 4484_107 | reverse complement strand
CGGGATACGGCCTTAGAAGATCTGGACCGAAGGCTCAATATCGCGCTTGTCAGAGCTATCAAGGAGGGAAAAATTCGCATCGAGGATTTCATGATTCCGGATTTTGATCCGATGGAGAAATAAGGCGGATTGCGGATTTGGGATTCCTGAAAACAAATACGCACCGCAGAGACGCAGAGAGCGCAGAGAACTTCAAGACTTGGATTTTGCCTTTCTCCGCATCTTCTGCGGTGATCATTTTGAAAATCTGAAATCCGAAATCGTAGCGCCACTCACCACTCACCACTCACCACTCACCAATCACCAGGTAGGGAAAGGGGGCGTTCTCTTGAAGCAACCCGGACTGATCGCACAGATCCAACAAAGCTGGCGGTCGTATCTGCTGTGCACGCCCACGTTGGTGTTATTCCTGGTGTTTATGGTCTATCCCGTGTTCTACGTAGTGCACCTGAGTTTTCACCAATGGGATGGAATCACACAGATGAAGTTCATCGGTTGGGAGAACTACGCCCGGCTGTTGCGCGATCCGCTGTGGTGGAAGGCCTTGGGGAATACGATGATCTACGTGCTCTCCAAGGTCTGCATCGAACTGAGTCTGGCGTTGGGGATGGCGGTGGTCCTCAATGGGAAGCTGCGGGGGCGGAAGTTTTACCGGTCGGTTTTTTTTCTGCCCGCGGTGACGAGCGCAGCGGTGATCGGGATCGTGTTTTCGGGGATTTTGTCGCCCTTCGACGGAACGTTTAACGAAATTCTGATGAAGTTGAAGCTTATAGCGGGATTCCGGGACTGGCTTGGCGATCCGAAAACCGCGCTATATACGGTCATCGGCGTGGCGATCTGGCACAGTGCGGGGATCAATATGGTATTTTTCCTGGCGGGATTGCAGTCCATTCCGGAATATCTCTACGATGCGGCGAAGGTGGATGGGGCCGGAGCGTGGAGGCAGTTTGTGTATGTTACGCTGCCCATGCTCCGGCCCATCGCTCTTATTATCGTGATGCTTTCGGTCATCGGGAGCTTCAAGGTGTTCGACTTAGTGAACGTGATGACAGGAGGCGGACCGTACTACGCCAGCGAGGTGGTCACGGATTATATGTTCAAGTACGGCTTTGCGGGAAAAGGCCTGGGCGCCGGTGTGATCTCCCAGCAGGGATACGCGGCCACCATCGGGATCGGACTGTTTGCGATCATTGCCGTCTTTACTTTTTTGCAGCTTAGACTGGTCCGGGATAAGGAGAAATGAGACGTGACGTGAGACGTGAAACGTAAAACGTGAAGAGCCACACTCCTCTGTTCTTTCTCGCCGAACCGTGCGGTTTATCGCACGGAAGGAACCTTACACACTTTTTATTTTGCACTTTCTACACGGAGACCCATCGTGAATGTATCCCGAAAAGCGATCCGGGGGCTTGGCCGATGGCCGTTCTATGCGCTGCTGATATTTTGGTCGTTGGTGTGTCTGTATCCGCTCGTGTGGATGTTCTCGACTTCCCTTAAGACGATGCCGGAGATTACGAAGAATGCGATGGCGCTGATCCCGGAGGCGTTCCGGTTCGAGAACTATGCCGAAGCTTGGACTCAAGGGAAATTTGGAGTTTATTTTAAGAACAGTTTCATCGTCACGGGGATCGTGCTTTTTCTGGTGCTGTGGACGTCCTCGATGACCGCGTTTGCGGTGGCCCGGACGAATTTTCCGGGGAAGCGGCTGATGCTCTTCGCGTTGGTGGCCACGCTCTTTATCCCGGCGGAGGCTACGCTGGTTCCGGTGTTCCACATCGCCAAAAGGCTCCATCTGTTGAACTCTCTGGCCGGATTGATTATCGTTTCCACGGCCGGGGCGCAGGTGGTCAGCATTTATCTGATTCAGGCGTACTTCAAGACGATTCCAAAGGATTTAGACGATGCGGCGAAAATTGACGGATGCACCTTGTTTCAGACATACTGGCACGTGGTCCTGCCCTTAGCCCGGCCGGTGCTGGCCACGGTGGCGATCCTGACGTTTATGGGGACGTGGAATGCGTATCTGCTGCCCCTGGCGTTTACGATGAGCCGGCCGGAGCTCAGGACGCTGCCGGTGGGGCTGGTGGCGTTTCAGAGTGGATTCGCCTTCAGTGTGAACTGGCCGCTGTTATGTGCTGGGGCGGCCATTACGCTGCTTCCTGTGATCGTGCTTTATATTTTCCTGCAGCGCTATTTTGTGAGCGGAATTGCCGCGGGCGCGTTGAAAGGATAAATGCGCACCGCAGAGACGCAGAGAACGCAAAGAAAAGACAGGTTCAGGTTGAGAAGGGTTGGGTGGTCTCAACCTCAACCTCAACCTCAACCTAAAGATATGCGATGAAATATCGTGAAATTCAGGACATTCTGAGAGGTCAGATTTTCGAGGACGAGCCGCTGTCAAAGCATACCTCCTATCGGATCGGGGGACCGGCGGATTTGTATGCGCTTCCGGCGGATGTGGAAGATCTGACCGCGCTTCTGAGGGTTTGTGGCGAGCGGGAGATACCGGCGTTCGTGATCGGGAAGGGAACGAATCTTTTGGTGAACGATCTGGGCTTTCGGGGCGTGGTGGTGGATCTGAAGGCGGCATGCGGTGCGCTGCGGACGGATGGGGAAGAGGTGATCGCGGGATCGGCGGTGCGTATCAAGCGGCTGACTGCGTGGTGTGAGGAGCGGGGGTTGGGAGGATTAGAGTTTATGTCCGGGATTCCGGGAACCGTCGGCGGTGCGCTACGGATGAATGCCGGGGCCTTCGGTGGCGAGATTTCGGATCGGCTGCGCTGGATCGAGGGGATCGCGCCGGATGGGACGAGGCAGCGATGGGTGAAGGCGGAGTTGGATTTCGGGTATCGCCGGGCCGGAGGGCTGGAGGATCGGGTGATCGTCGGATGTGCGTTTGGCTTGGCGAGGACGGATGCGGCTCTTCTGACGACTCAGCGGAAGGAGATTCTCCGAAAGCGCAATGCCCGGCAGCCGCTGGAAGTTCCCTCTGCCGGGAGTGTGTTCAAGCGGCCTGAAGGGGATTATGCGGGCCGGCTGATCGAGGCGGCGGGATGTAAGGGGCTTCGGGTGGGAGATGCGATGGTGTCGCCCAAGCATGCGAATTTTATCGTGAATTTAGGGAGGGCTACGGCTTCGGAGGTGCGGACGGTGATCGAGCGGGTTCGGGAGCGCGTGGAGGAAAAGTTCGGCATCGTGTTGGAGTTGGAGATTCAGTTGGTGGGATTTTGAATAGTTTGTTCTTTTTTTCCTCCTGCGTGACGTAACGGTCACGATTCGAGGACAAGTTCCGGATTGCTCTGCCGTCGGCGAGCGGCTGAAGGAGCAATGGTGATAGAAGAAACAGGGGCACAAATTATTGTGCTCCTACTAGTAAGGAGACGAGTGTGGATAAGAAATCGGTATGCGAGCGGTTTCGAGGCGTGTATCCGGCGTTGTTTACGCCGTTCGACAAGGACTATCGGGTGAATGAAGAGGAACTTCGGGCCTTGGTGGAGCACCACTTGGCGAGCGGCCTGCGGGGCTTTTTCGTGTGCGGCAGTTCGGGAGAGGGTTTTTTGCTGCGCGTCGAGGAGCGGAAGCGCGTGGCCGAAATTGTGGTGGAGCAGACGGCTGGGCGGGGGATGTGCATCATCCACGTGGGGCATACGTCTTCGGACGTGGCCGCGGATCTGGCGCGGCACGCGGAGTCCATCGGAGCGGACGGCATCAGCAGCGTCCCGCCCATTTACTACAAGGTGGGATTCGAGGGCTGTGTGCTGCATTACCGGACGATTGCGAAGGCGTGCGGGCTGCCCTTTATCGTGTATAATATTCCCGTCACCACGGGCGTATCGGTCACCACGAAGGAGATGGCGGCGCTGTTTCGGATCGAGACCATTGTGGGGATGAAGTTCACGGATTCGAACTACTACGAGATGCACAACATCATCGAGTCCGCTGAGGAAGAGTGCATCATCCTTTCCGGCTCGGACGAGTTGTTTTTGCCCGCGCTGACAATGGGCGCTGGTGGGGCCATCGGGACGACACAGAATATTATGCCGGAATTTTTTGTGAAACTGCACCAAACCTATCTACAGGGAGATTTTGAAGCGGCGCGTCGAATGCAATATCAGGTCAACCGGGTGATTCGGGAGCTTTTGGCGTATGGCTCTGTCTCGGCGTGGAAGGCGGTGCTGAAGGTGCAGGGATTCGATTTTGGGCCATGCCGGGCGCCCCTGAGGACACTTTCGGAGCGTGAGGAGGCGGCCTTGTTGGAGCGGCTGGAGGGATTGGAAGGGTTGTCCCTCGCCAACGTAAGATGAGAATTCCTCAGTTCGCATTTTCTGAATAGGGTATTTTACCACGGAAACCCACTGAAATGTCCTGTGTTTTTCCGTGTCATTCCGTGATTTTCCGTGGTGAAAAGAGGTGGATAGAGCGATGTCGAAGATTCAATTGGGAAAGTCTGCGGGATGGATAGGGATCGTCGGTGGAGCGATTCCGCTAATCGTTCAGGCGGCGGATGCGATCTGGTCCGAGCGCAGGAAGAAGAAACAAAGGGCGGATCGGGCGATTTCCGGGGACGTTCTGAAGGCGCTGCGCATGATCAGGGAGAAGGACGAGGAGTTGGCGCGGCTTCGGGGGCAACTTGCTGAGCGCGAGGAAGAGGTGCTGCGGGTTCGCAAAGAGTTGGCGGAGGTCTATCGTAAATTAGAGGAGGAGCGCAGGAAGACGTGGTGGAAGAGGATGGTGGGAAAGTAAGCTGAAAACGGTCCGTTTCAATAGACGATAGTCTGTATGGAGCGGAACGGCGGAGAAGGCTTTTTTGATCTGCTGTCCGACTTCGTCAACAGAAGGAGCTGGAAAAACGTGGACGAGCACATCTTTGACGATGGAGATGCGGTGTGCGTGGTTCGGTTGCCGGGGGATGGAGCTCCCGAACAGGGGGAGTTTGAGGAGGCGGGATACCGTATCTTAAAAAGCATCGCTCCGGCTGTGAAGGATCGGGTGTTGATCAAGCCGAACGTACTTCCGGAGACGGAGTTTGGATTGATGACGCATCCGGCTTTTGTGGGGGGGATGGTGGACTATCTGACGGAGGTTGGGGTTCGGGAGGTGATGGTTGGCGAAGGAGGCTGGGGGAAGAAAGAGCCGATGGAGGCGATCTGGGGGCCTGCGGGGTATGTGGTTATGGCGGAAAATCGGGACCTGAAGTTGGTGGATCTGAACCTGGAAGGGGTGGAGGTGCCGGTGCCGAATCCAGCGTTTACGGATACCATGAACGTCAGTCGGTTGGTGATGGACGAGGATGTATTTCTGATTGACGTGCCTAAGATGAAGACGCATCATTTGGGAGTGACGACGTTGTGTATGAAGAATCTGATGGGCACGGTGATCCATACGGAGCGGAATTTTTGCACCCGGTCCCGAAAGCGGAGTGAGGAGTTGACGGGGTCTCCGGATGCGCAGTGCGAGGTGCAGTTTGCCCGGATTTTGAATGATCTCTCCAGCGTGATGAAGCCCGATTTGTGTGTGGTGGAGGGTGTTGTGGGACGCGACGGAACGGGATTTCACAGAGGGAGCAATATGCCGTGCCGGATCGCGATCGCGGGGACGAACAGCGCGGTGGTGGATGCGTTCACCAGTTACGTGATGGGATTCGATCCGAAGGCGATGCCTTATCTTCAGGAGGCGGCGCGTCGGGGGTTGGGTACGAATGAGATAGCTCGGATCGAGGTGTGCGAGGCGGAGGATGGAGCGATGGCGCCGAGGAAGGCAGAGGAGCTGTTTTTGGGGACGTTTGAGTTGATCTCGTGGACGAGAACGCATCGTCCGGAGTTGTATGTGAAGACGCCGGCGACGTGGAAGTATGAGAAAGGGGATGGGAGGAAGTAGGCTGAATATTGAATACTAAATGATCAATGGGTAATCATTTCATTCTCGCGATGTTGCGTGGGAATGAAAAACAGGAGGGGTTCTGTTATGCGGTTGGGATTGGTGACGTATAATATGGCGAAGGACTGGGATGTTGCCACGATCATCGAGAAGTGTGCGGCCACGGGATTTGAGGGGGTGGAACTCCGGACCACGCACGCGCACGGCGTGGAGGTGACGCTGAGCGCGGAGGAGCGGAAAGCGGTGCGGAAGCAGTTCGAGGATTCGCCGGTGGCGCTGGTGGGATTGGGAAGCGTCTTCGAGTATCACGCGGTGGAGCCGGAGGTGGTGCGCCAAAACATCGAGGGGACCAAGGAATATGTAAAATTAGCGCGCGACGTGGGCGCACCCGGAGTGAAGGTGCGTCCGAACGGGTTTCAGGACGAGGCGGGCATTCCGAGGGAGCAGACGCTGGAGCAGATCGGTCTGGCACTGCGGGAATGCGGAGCGTTTGCCAAGGACTATGGCGTGGAAATTCGGATGGAGATACACGGTCCGGAGACGTGTAAGGTGCCATACGCCGCGCGGATTATGGAGGTGGCGGATCACGATAACGTGTTCGTGTGCTGGAACTCGAATGCGACGGATGTGGATGAAGAAGGATCGGTGAAGCGCAATTTTGAGCTGGTGCGGGATAAGATTGGCCTGGTGCACATTACGGAGCTGTACAACGAGGCGTTCGGAGCGTATCCGTACCGGGAGCTTTTCAGGCTGCTGAAGCGGATCGGGTACGAAGGCTTCTGCTGCGCGGAGATCCCGGGAAATCCGGAGCCGGAGCGGCTGATGCGGTATTACCGGGCGCTGTTTGAGGCGTATGTTGCGTGATGCGTGAAACGTGAGGCGTAAAACGTGAGGCGTGAGGCGTGAAACGTATGCGTGATGCGTGTGGGCTGTGCCCTATGAGTAGGCTTCAACCCCTCACGAGTGGGCTGGGACAGGTACGCATGAGACGCATGAGGCGATTTGGTTTTTTCTCACGTTTCACGTTTTACGTTTCACGGGAATCGTATGCTGAAAGGAGGCTACGGGTTATGCAGTTTCGTACGTTTGGACGCTTCGGATACCAGGTATCTCAATTGGGGTTCGGGGCGATGCGATTGCCCACGAAGGAGGATGGGACGGTGGATTTCGACCGGGCGGTTTCGCTGATCCGGCGGGCCGTGGAGTTGGGGATCAATTTTATAGATTCGCATCATTTTTACCACAACGGAGATTCGGAGGTGGCCGTCGGGCGGGCGATCCGGGGACTGCGGGATCGGGTTTATCTTCAGACGAAGACGCCGATGTATCGGGAGGTGGAGAGCGAGGACGTGCGATGGCGGTGGCTGGAGACCGCGCTGGAGAAGTTGGGTACGGATTACATCGACTGCTATCTGGCGCATAGTTTGACCTGGGAGCGGTTCCGGAAGGAGTTCGATCCGTTTATGAAGCTGGCTCAAAAGGCGAAGGATCAGGGAATGATCCGGCACATCGGGTTTTCGTTCCACGACACGGCGGAGGCTTTGAGGAAGATCATCGATACGGATGCGTTCGATTGTATGACCGTGCAGTACAATATGATCAATCGAAGTCTTGAGGAGCCTATTGCGTACGCGCACGAGAAGGGGATGGGCGTTGTGATTATGGGCCCGGTGGGAGGAGGGAGTCTCGCCGCGCCGTCGGCGGAGATTGCGAAGCTGCTGCCGGAGCAGGCGAAGAGTTCGGCGGAGATCGCGCTGCGTTTTGTGCTGGCGAATCCGAATATCTCTCTGGCGCTGTCGGGGATGAGCACGATGAGGCAATTGGAGGAGAACGTGGCCGTGGCGGAGCAGGAGGTGGTCCTGAGCGCGGACGATTATGGCCGGATTCGGGAGGTGTTGGACGAGAAGCGGCGGTTGAGCGAGTTGTATTGTACGGGATGCCGGTATTGTATGCCGTGTCCGAATGGGGTGGATATCCCGGCGAATTTTGAGTTGATGAATCTGCATCGGATCTATGGGGTGACGGAGACGGCGAAGGAGCGGTATGCGAGGTTGGTCGCGCGAAAGGCGAGCGCGGGAGACTGCCTCGAATGCGGGGAGTGTGAACCGAAGTGTCCCCAGCGGATTCCGATTATGGAGCAGCTTAAGGAGGTGGCGGAGGTGTTGGGGTAGAGAACTATTGGTACCACGGAGACGCGGAGAACGTAGCGGATCCCCTTTCTTCTTCGCGCGCTTTGCGTGGGAACGA
>MVCQ01000047.1 GCA_002059205.1 Candidatus Latescibacteria bacterium 4484_107 | reverse complement strand
CCCCAAAAGCCAGAACCTCAGAAGTCAGAAGGCGGCCTCTGTTCTCTGGCCTCTGTTCTCTGGCCTCTGATCTCTGGCCTCTGTTCTCTGATTTCATCCACAATCTCCTCCACACTCCGACCGTCCGTATCCACCACGAGATGCGCCTTCCGATAAAACGGCTTCCGCTCTTGCAACATCCGCCGAATTTTGTCCAGCTTGCCCCTGCGGTCCAGCCCGGCGAGAAGCGGGCGCTCCTCATTCCCGGACACTCGCTCCAAAAGCGTCTCCGGCTTCGCCCGAAGATAGATGATAATGCCCCCCCGGATCGCATCCCGATTCTCCGCACGCACGACCGCTCCTCCTCCCAAGGCAACCACCGCATTCGACCCACGCGCCGCTTCGACCACGCACACATGCTCGATCCGGCGAAAATGTTCCTCCCCCTCATCGCTAAAAATGTCCGAGACCCGCTTCCGCGCTTTCTCCTCCACCATCGCATCCGTATCCACGAACACCCTGCCGAGACGTCGGGCCAATAAAATCCCCACCTCCGTCTTTCCGCATCCCATAAAACCGGTCAAAAAAATGTTCTTTGAAATTGACACCGAGTTGCTCCTGATGAGTGGTGCGAAGGGTGCAGCTCTCATTTCACGTTTCACGTTTTACGTTTCACGCTCTACGGCTTCCGCCAAATTCCTCCCACACTCCTCGACGCTATCCCCCCCAAACTTCTCCAAAAACGCATCCGCCAGCACAAAGGCAACCACGGCTTCCCCCACGATGGACGCGGCAGGAACGGCGCACACATCGGAGCGCTCCCTGTGCGCGGACACCGCCTCTTTGGAACGCACATGCACCGACCGCAGCGGCTTCGTGAGCGTGGGGATCGGCTTCATCGCGGCACGGAGGATCAACGGTTCTCCATTCGTCATTCCGCCCTCCAATCCTCCGGCGCGGTTCGTCCTCCGGGAATATCCCTTCGTCCCTCGCTCCTCGTAAAAAATCTCATCGTGCATCTCCGACCCCTTTCGATACGCACTCTCGAACCCAAGCCCGATCTCCACACCCTTGATCGCCTGAATGCTCATCAATGCCTGGGCCAGCCGCCCGTCCAATCGCCGGTCCCAGTGCACGTAACTCCCCAATCCCACGGGTAGGCCGGTCACGATCACCTCGAAAACGCCTCCGAGCGAATCGCCCGCCTCCCTGGCCCGATCTATCTCCGCCCTCATCGCCTGCTCCGCCTCCGGATCGAGACACCGCACCGGAGAATGATCTGCCTCCTTATTCAACAATGAGTTAGATAATTCACCTAAGCTTTTGACACGCGTCCCCCCTATCGCCGTCACGTGACTCGCTATGGAAATCCCGAACGTCTCCAACAACTTTCGGGCCACTGAGCAAACCGCCACACGCACCGCCGTCTCACGGGCGCTGGAACGCTCCAACACGTTCCGAATATCCCCAAACCCATACTTGATCATCCCGGACAGATCCGCGTGCCCCGGACGGGGAATAAGCACTGGCTCCGCCTCCCCGTCGGGAGTCACCGCCATCCGTTCCTTCCAGTTTTCCCAATCCTTATTCTCCACCAGCATGGCAATGGGACTTCCCAGCGCCTTCCCGAACCGCACTCCGGATAAAATCCGGGCCCGATCCGCCTCGATCTTCATCCGTCCGCCCCGGCCATACCCACACTGCCGCCGCCGAAGCTGATGATTGATATACTCCTCCTCCATCTCCAGACCGGCCGGCATCCCCTCCAGAATCCCAACCAACGCCCGGCCATGCGATTCACCCGCCGTCAGATAACGCAACATCTTTCTATTCCTTCCCGGTTATGGACTGAAATGAGGTTTTCCTCAAAGCAAAGAAAAGCAATTTCCGCCGAAAAGTCAAGCACAAACCTCTCTGTGGAAAGCGGTCTCCAAAAGAACAGAAAAAGGCAGGTTTTTGTTTGATCCGTGAAAATCTGTGGGTTCCGTGTCCCATTGCTTTTGGACTTTGGTTGCGGTTTTGCCGCGCATTTACCGCAAAACGGATCGGATCCTCCCCGCTCCACCATGGGCGAAAAAATTTCCGTGGTATAAAATTTGCTTAGAGCATTATAACAAATTATTATCAAATAACATAGAAGCATCAACCTCCTCCACCGAGTCGGCTGTGCTGAATTTTTTTCTTGACAACCTCCTTTTTTTTTCTTATTATGTTTATCTCGTATGAGACGTCTGTGTCAGGCGTTTGGAATCCCTTAGCCTTCGACATTTTCCAAAAAACTTGGTGCGCACTCAAAACCGGAGGACATTCCTTAATCGGACGAATTCCATTAAGAGTAAGCATAACAAGAATAAAGGAACTGTTTACAGCTAACCAATCCAAAGGTCTGACCCCATGAAACAGAACCTTCCAAAAAGACGTCTAAAATTCCCCCTATATCCTTCATCCGGGCCTGCGCCGCCCTTTTATTGAGGAGAATTCGCCCACAAAAGACAATCCCACTGAATCCGTTTCCGTGGGTTTTTTAATGCAATGGGCGAAAATTATCCGGCTCTCACATCAGGATCTACTCGTGTGAAGGATATAGGGTTCGACGCGCCTGGATCGGTGGAACAGGGCGTGCGTCAAACGTTCACCACTTTTTCACGAGGAGGTCCGACATGGCGAGAAAAGAAAAATATGCGGTGATCGGAGCGGGCTGCGGCGGTCAGGCAATCGCGGGGTATCTTGCATCCATCGGATTTGACGTCACGTTATACAACCGGTCGAGCATTCGGATCAAGCCTATTCAAAGACGCGGGTACATTGATCTGACCGGGGAGTTGAAAGGAAGAGGAAAACTGTCCTACGCAGGCACGGATATCGCCAAGGCCCTTGCGGACAGGGATATTATCATGGTGGTTGTAACGGCGAACGCGCACAAAGCCCTGGCCAGAAAAATGGCGCCCTACCTGAGGGACGGTCAGATCATCGTCCTCAATCCGGGCAGAACGTGCGGCGCGCTGGAAGTGGAATATATCCTCCGGAAGTCCGGGTGTAAAGCCGATGTGATCGTGGCGGAAGCCAACACCCTGATCTATGCCGTACGGGTAATCAAACCCGGCGTCGCCGCCATAAAAGGCGTGAAAAAAAAAGTGGCCATTTCGGCATTGCACGCAGCGGATACGGCCCGTGTAGTGGCCAAACTTCGCGCGGCCTACCCGCAATTCATTCCCGCCGCCTCCTTTCTGGAGACCAGTTTCGGTAACATCGGCGCGATCTTCCATCCTGCGATAACCTTGCTGAACATGGACCGGATTCGGGCGAAAACGCCCTTTGATTTCTATACCGACGGCGTAACGAGAAAAGTGGCTCACTTCATCGAACAGGTGGACAACGAAGTCCAGGACGTTGCGAACGCATTGGGAACAAAAAGGTTATCCGTCACCGCGTGGTTACGTTCCAGATACGGCCTGAAGCTCTCCGACATCTATACGATGATACGCTCCAACCGCACCTACCAGGGCATCAAAGCCCCCACGACCTTGAACAACCGGTACCTGTGGGAGGACATCCCTACCGGACTGGTATCTATAGCCTCCTTTGCAAACGCGGTTGGAGTTCGTACAAAAGCCATCGATACGCTGATCGAGCAAGGATGCTCCGTATTGAACCGGGATTTTTGGGAAGAGGGAAGAACCTATAAAAAATTGGGCTTATCCCGGAAAACGCTTATCCCGGATTTGCGGAACATGATTGGCCCCAATAGGGCGGCGGCCTGAAAGGAAGAAGAGAGAGGCCGGAAGCCAGAACTCAGAGATCGAAAATCGGAGGTCGGCGCTCGCGCCTCTCCCTTTACGTTTCACGTTTTACGTTTTACGTCGCATTCACAATTCACAATTGATAACAACTTATCCCTCATGACAACTCAAATAATTCGCAGCGATGTCATAGGCTTAGCCAAAACGGAAGTGGACGCTCACAATCTGGGCATCTCTACCATAGATGAAATTCTTCGGGAATGCGGATTTACCACCATCGTTTCCGGATCCCTGATTTCAAAAGCCTTCTCCGATCCCCAAAAAGCGAACCACGCCTCGCTCATCCAGAAATGGATCCGCGAGCATCGCATTTCCGTGCTGGGATTCAGCTACCGGCTCAATACGGAAGACGCGGTCCTGCTCTTCCGGAAACTGATGGTTCAGTTCGAACAAAAAGGGCTGCTGAAAGCCGCAGGAGGACCGCTCAAAAGAATCTGCTTTGCCGGACTGCCCGCGGCATGTGATCGGGTTAAGCACCTCTACAAGAACGAAGTAGGCGTTTTCTACGGAGATGAAACACCTCGTGAAAGTCTGGAAATCCTGAGCATTGATCCGGCGCTGGCCCCCCGGAAACTCCTCATGGAACATCCCTACGATCGTGCGTTAGAACGCTTTGGCAAAGACGTGATTCAAAAAGGAGACCCCGGCTCCATCGCTCCGGTGGATCGACACTTCTCGAAACATTTCGGATCGAAAAAAGAAAAACTCGTGGATCGGATAAAGCATGGCCGGGAGAATCATCTTCCTCCCATCATAAGAGCCCACGCAGGCCCCTATCATCCCAACCGGAAAGACGCGGTAAATCAATTTGTGGACTGGTCTAAAAAGCTTGCTGAAAGCAGACTCCTGGACGTACTTTCCATAGGAACCTCCCAACTGACCCAGGAAAAATTCGGCGAGGACTGGAACGGGCTTCCCAACGGCGGCGGCGTGCCCATAAATTCCCCTGAAGAATACCGATGGATTTATGACGCCTCACGTCCCATGCTCGTAAGGACTTATGCGGGAACGACAAATATAAAGCGCCTCGCAAAGATGCATGAAGATACCCTCAATATAGCATGGCACGCGCTGTCTTTATGGTGGTTTTCCCGGCTCGACGGAAGAGGCCCCAACGCCGTGTTCGACAACCTGAAGGAGCACTTTGATACCATCCGAACCATCGCGCCCACCGGCAAACCCTACGAACCGAACGTTCCCCACCACTTTGCGTTCAGAGGCTCCGATGACATCACCTACGTCGTATCCGCCGTTCTCGCGGCGAGAGCGGCGAAGATTCTGGGGATACGCAATTTTGTGCTTCAGATCATGCTCAACGTTCCGAAAACCACCTGGGGCGTCTGCGATCTCGCAAAATCCAGAGCGATCCTCGCGTTGATCAGACCATTGGAAGACACCGGGTTCAGGATAATCCTTCAAACGCGGGCCGGGCTGGATGCGCTCTCTCACGAGAAAGAGAAAGCAAAGAGCCAGCTTGCCGCAATCACCGCGCTGATGGACGACATCGAGCCGCACAACACGCACAGCCCGGACATCATCCACGTAGTCAGCTACTCCGAAGGTCAAAAGCTCGCGACCCCCCGGATCATAGACGAGAGCATACGGATTACCAGACTGGCGCTGGATCTATACAGAGGTCTGAAAACAAAAGGGGATGTGGACGAACTGTCCGGACATCCCGATGTAGCAGAGCGGATGCAGGAGTTAATTCAAGGCGCATCAGAAGTCCTGACAACGATTGAAAATGGCTTTGCGAATCCATATAGCCCCCATGGGTTTTATGAGATTTTCAAAGCCGGGTTTCTTCCCGTTCCACAATTGATGGGGTGCAGAGAGGAATTCCCGGAAGCCGTTCGATGGCAAACCAGAATGAGAAATGGACGCGTAGATATTTACGAGGATGGAAAGATCGTATCACCAACCAAGAGAATGCGTTTTATCAAAGAGGAGGTACTGCGAAGATGAGCACCGTGAAAAACACATCGGAGAAAACAGAAAAAATGGAAAAAAAGGAAAAAACCGTTGTCCGGGGACTGGAAGACATCGTGGCCGCCGAGACCGGCGTCAGCTACGTGGATGGTGTCAACGGTGCGTTATACTACGCCGGATACAACGTGCACGACCTGGCCGGACGCACCTCGTACGAGGAGACCATACACCTCCTCTGGTACGGCGAACTCCCGAACCGCATCGAGCTTGCCGACTTCAGATCGAGACTCGTGTCCGAGATGCGCCTTCCCTCCCAGGTCATCCGGATGATCGAGCTGGCCCCGCCGAACAGTCATCCTATGGCCGTTCTGCGCTCCATCGTATCTGCGCTCGGGATGTTCGATCCCGACGTGGAGAATAATACCCTCGAAGCGAACCAAAGAAAAGCCGTCCGGCTGACGGCGCAAATTCCCACCATCATCGCTGATCTGCATCGAGTCCGTACGCACCAACCGGTTCTCTCTCCAGACCCCCATTTGGGCTTTGCGCCGAACTTTCTGTATATGTTCCGGGGCAGCCTCCCCGATCAGGAGGAAACCGAGGCTATCGACCTTTGTATGATGCTGCACGCGGATCACGGACTCAACGCTTCCACGTTCGCAGCCCGTGTGACCGCAAGCACCAAGTCCGACATGCACGCCGCCATCACCTCGGCCATAGCAACCCTCAAAGGCCCGCTGCACGGCGGGGCCAACCAACGCGTTATGGAGATGCTCAACCGGATTGACGACGTGGATGAAGTCAAAGCCTACATCGAGGGGATGTTAGACGAGAAAAAACGCATCATGGGATTCGGACACCGGGTTTACAAAACCGAAGACCCCAGAGCCAAACACCTTAGAAATATCTCCGAGAGCCTCTGCCACCGCGCCAACCAGGGCCACCTGTACGAGATTTCCCATCGCATCGAGCAGGTCGTCCGCAAAGCCAAAGGCATCTATCCCAACGTGGATTTCTACTCCGCCACCGTCCAGCACGCCCTGGGCATCCCGAAAGAATACTTCACCACCGTCTTTGCCGCCAGCCGCATCTCCGGCTGGATCGCCCACATCCTCGAACAATACGCGGACAACCGCCTGATTCGGCCCACGTCGAAATATACGGGACAATATGGGAGGACGTTTGTACCCATCGAAAAACGGTGAGCCGATTTCGGATTTCGGATTTTTGCACTGCAAAGTCGCAAAGGACGCAGAGAAAACCAACGCCAAGGTCTTGAAGTTCTTTGCGCTCTTTGCGGTGAGGTTTTATTCCGCAATCCCCAATCCGAAATCCGAAATCATTTTCTTCCCTTCACCTCGATCCGGATTGGGACGCCTTCGAACCCGAACGTCTCCCGCAGCCGCCGCTCCAAAAAACGCAGGTAGGAAGCTGGAATCCCTTCTGGCCGATTGAAGAAGACGACCAACGTGGGCGGGGCTGTGCGCCGCTGAGTCACATACAATCCGCGAACGTCCCGTCCCCGCACCTTCGGTGGAGGATACTCCTCTAGGATGTTCTCAAAAAAGACATTCAGCGGATGCGTAGGCACCCGTTTCCCGCGCTCCGCGGCCACCCGAAGTGCGATGTCCAGCACCTTCGTCACGCGCTGCCCGGTCAATGCCGACGTGAACAGCGTGGGCGCAAACTCAGCGAACGGCATCCGCTCCCCAAGCGCCTCCAGATACAGATTCATCGTCTTCGAATCCTTCTCCACCAGATCCCACTTATTTGCCACCAACACCACGCCCTTCCCCAACTGGATCGCCTCCGCCACGATTCGCTTATCCTGCTCAAAAATCCCCTCCGAAGCGTCTAACATCACCAACGCCACGTCGCACCGCTCCAAAGCCCTCAACGTGCGCACAAACGCATAGAAACCTACGCCGATCTCCTTCTTGCTCCGCCGGTGCAGTCCCGCGGTATCAATCAGCCGCACCCGCTGTCCCTCATGCTCAAAGAGCGTATCTATCGCATCCCGCGTGGTGCCCGGCACCTCGTCCACCACAGCCCGCTCCTCCCGCACAAACTTATTCAAAAGGGACGACTTGCCCACGTTCGGCCTCCCCACCAATGCAATCCCGATCTCGTCTTCGACGGCTTCCTCCTCCGGCTCCTCCTCCGGAAGAAGCGCCACCAACTCATCGAGAAGATCCCCCGAATTCAGTCCGGTCACCGCGGACACCGGTATCGGATCTCCCAAACCGAGACGATAAAACGGAGCCATATCCCCCACCTGATCCATCCGATCCACTTTATTCACCACGAGCAAGCACATCCGCTTTCCACGCTGCAAGATCCTGGCCACCTCCGCATCGAGATCCACGATACCCACTTGCGCATCCACGAGAAATAACACCAGATCCGCCTCCTCAATCGCCTGGCGCGCCTGATCCCGCACCGCGCCATCCACGCCCTCCTCCGAACGCGCCACGTATCCCCCCGTGTCCACCAACACAAAATCCCGCCCGCCCCACTGCGTCTCCGCGTAATTTCGATCCCGCGTGACCCCCGGCATATTATCCACAATCGCCACCTTCTTCCGGATCAACCGATTGAACAACGACGACTTGCCCACGTTCGGACGGCCTACGAGCGCTACTATAGGTTTGGACATG
>MVCQ01000046.1 GCA_002059205.1 Candidatus Latescibacteria bacterium 4484_107 | reverse complement strand
CACACGCCGCTCCCCCTCCTCCAACCGCTGCATCAATGCCCGCTCCGCCCGTTCGCGCAAATCCTCCACTCCCCGCATCAAGTCCGCGCCGTCCCGCACCACCATCTCCGCGGCAGCCGAAGGCGTCGGAGCGCGCCGATCCGCCACAAAATCCGCGATCACAAAATCAATCTCGTGCCCCACCGCCGACACGACGGGAATCCGGGAGGCATAGATCGCCCGCGCCACCTCCTCCTCGTTGAACGCCCACAGATCCTCCAGCGAACCCCCTCCCCGTCCCACAATGAGCACATCCACCTCGCCATAGGCATTCAGTTTTTCAATCCCCTCCGCAATCTCCGCAGCCGCCCCTGTCCCCTGAACCCGCGCCGGCCAGAGCACCACCTGAGCCGATGGAAAGCGCCTCCCGATCCCATGGGCAATATCCCGGATCGCCGCGCCCGTCGGCGAGGTCACTACTCCAATCCGCTGCGGAAAAACCGGTAGCGCACGCTTCCGGCTCTCGTCAAACAACCCCTCCTTCGCCAACCGTTCCTTCAACTGCTCAAACGCCAACTGAAGCTCCCCGACGCCCGCCGGCTGAAGCTCCGACACGACCAATTGATATTGTCCTCCGCGCTCATACACCGAAATCCGTCCATGAGCCCGCACCTTCATCCCATCCTCAGGCGTAAAAAACAACCGCCCCTGCCACTTCCACATCACACATCGAAGCTGGCTGCCCTCATCCTTCAGCGTAAAATACCGGTGCCCCGACGTATGATGTACGTAATTCGACACCTCCCCCTCCACCCACAGCGGAATCAACCCTTCGTCTAACAGCCCCTTAATCGCCCGCGTAATCTCGGAAACTGAATAGGTTTCTGCCGAATCTAACATAAAGTTTTCCTCTTTGAGGCGGGTTCGTGTTGCGTATTTCGTGGTACGTGTTGCAGATTGCTCGAAGAGTGCCGGCTTTGCCCTCCACTCACCCATTCACCTTTTCCTCAAAATCCACCTTCACCCGCTCGATCCTCCGCGCCTTCCCAGTCTCCTCATCCACGTCCAGCAGCACCCCACATAGCTTGACATCCCCCTTTGCGGGATCGAACCGCACCGGAAGCTTGGTCAGAAAATGTCGGATGGCGCGCTCCTTCTCCATCCCGATCACCGAATCGTGCGGCCCTGTCATGCCTGCATCCGTAATATAAGCCGTTCCTCCCGGAAGGACGCGCTCATCACACGTCTGCACATGCGTATGCGTCCCGATCACCGCACTCACCAGCCCGTCTAAGTACCATCCCATCGCCACCTTCTCCGACGTGGCCTCCGCATGGAAATCCACTACGATAATCCGCGTCCCCAGCGCGGCGATCTGCTCTTTCGCCACCCGAAACGGGCAATCAATCTCCTTCAAAAACGTCCGCCCCTGAAGATTCAACACCCCCACTAACGTCCCATCCTTCGCCGGAAACACCCCGCTCCCGATCCCGATCACTCCAGGGGGGTAATTTGCCGGGCGCAATAAATGCGTAGCCCGCTCGATATACCCCATCTCGTCCCGCTTATCCCAGATGTGATTCCCGCTCGTAATCACATCAATCCCATACCGATGCAACTTCTTTCCAATGTTCTCCGTAATCCCCAATCCCCCGGCGACATTCTCCCCATTTGCAATACACAGCCCCACCTCATACTTCTCCCGAAGCCTTGGAATCCACTCCGCCGCCGCCCGTCGCCCCGGCCTCCCAATGATGTCCGCCACAAAAAGAATTTTCAAGCCAATCCTCCATCGGACTTCGGATTGAAACTTCACCGCAAAGACGCAAAGAACTTCAATGCCTTGGGTTTTCCTTTCTCTGCGTCTTCTGCGACTTTGTGGTGCGAAACTCCGAAATCACGCTATCTTGCATAATCCACCGCCCGGGTCTCCCGAATCACCGTCACCTTGATCTGCCCCGGATACTCCATGTCCGCCTGAATCTTCTCCGCAATATCCGACGCCAGTTGCTCCGAGTATGCATCGCCCACACTTCCCGAATCCACGATCACCCGAATCTCCCGTCCCGCCTGAATCGCATAAGCCTTCTCCACGCCCGCAAAAGAATCCGCTACCTCCTCGAGACGCTCCAGCCGGTGCACGTAACTCTCCAAGGTCTCCCGTCGCGCCCCCGGCCGGGCTCCTGAGATCGCATCGGCCGCCGACACCAACACCGTGATCAACGAAATCGCCGGCACATCTTCGTGATGTCCCGCGATGGCGTTCTGCACAACCTCCCCCTCTTCAAGACGCCGCGCCAACTCCAGACCGATCTGCGTATGCGTTCCTTCCATCTCCTGGTCCGCCGCCTTTCCAATATCGTGCAACAGCCCGGCCCGCCGCGCCAGCACCTCATCCAACTCCAACTCCCCGGCCATCAACCCCGACAGAAACGCCACCTCCTTACTATGCTGAAGCACATTCTGCCCGTAGCTCGTCCGATACTTCAAGCGCCCTAAATAATACAGAATTTTCGGATGAAGCCCATGGACCCCCACATCGTACGCGGCCTGCTCCCCCGCCTGCTGGATAATCTCCTCCATGTCTCGCTGGGTTTTTTTCACCACTTCCTCGATCCGGGCCGGATGAATACGCCCATCCGATACAAGCCGCTCCAAAGCGATCCGGGCAATCTCCCGTCTGATGCTGTCGAATCCCGAAAGGATCACCGCCTCCGGCGTATCATCTACGATCACCTCCACGCCGGTGGCCGTCTCGAACGCCCGGATATTCCGTCCCTCCCGACCGATGATGCGCCCCTTCATCTCGTCCGAGGGCAGCGATACGACCGAAACCGTGGACTCCACCACGTGATCCGCGGCACACCGCTGGATCGCCCGGGAGATGACCTCCCGGGCCTCCTTCTCTGCTTCCAAGATCGCCCGATCCTTGATCTCCTTGGCGCGTTGCGCTGCTTCCTGCTTCACCTTTTGCTCCAGGTTGCGCATCAAGAGCGATTTCGCCTCCTCCGACCGCATTCCGGCGATCCGCTCCAACCGGATATTCTGCTCCTTGGTCATCTCTGAAAGCTGGGCATCCTTGGCCTGCACGGACTTTTCCCTCAAACTCAACTCCCGGTCGCGATGACGAATCCCGCGCTCTTTGGTATTTAGAAGATCCACCTTCTTGTCCAGCTTCCGTTCTCGATCCATCAGGCGCATCTCTAATTTCCTCAATTCCTCGCGCTTCCCTGCGGTATCCTCCTCAAACCTTTCCCGCGCCTTATGCCACTCGTTCTCCGACTCCAAAGCCGCACGCTCCCGAATGGACGCGGCCTCCTTCCTCGAATCGTTAATAATCTTCTCCGAAAACCTCTCCGCATCGGCGATCTTTCCCTGCTTGACCCGATCGTTCACCCACCACCCCACCACAAAAGCCACCACGGCGGCCAAGACCATAAAAAAAGGCCATAATGTCAAAATCCCCTGCGACATAGCTTCTATCCTCCTCCCGCATCTTTCCTCTATCATTCAGAACACGGATAGTTCCTGATGGTTGCTGAAGCGTCCATCAGTGCGTTCAATGAAAAAAAAAGCTCCTCTTGTTCGTGCCCACCGCCACATACCCTAAGTTCGGTCCAGGCAAGGGGAAATAACCACACGAACGCAACAGGAGCTCACAAAAATACCCACAGGAGGTCATCAAAAAACCGATTGTCCTCTCTCCATCCTTCAACCGTTCGGAAAGGCCACCGCGGCTTGGGTGAGCCTCGGTCGAACGCTTTGGATCCTCAGGCCGAAACGTCGGCGATCTTGTTTCTCAACAACGCGGTCAATCGAGCCACCTTCTGATCTATCTCAATAGCCAACCCCTTTTTCGCTTGCTCTTTGAACAGCTCATCCACAATGTTGAGCGCCGCCAACACGGCCACTTGCGTAGTCGAACGGAGAGACGAACAAACCGCCACCTCCCTCATCTTAGCGTCGACGTACATAGCGGCCCTTTGGACATACTCATCGTCCTCCGCACCCCGAATAGGATACTCCGTACCGAAAATATTCACCACAATTGTGCGCTTCCCATTATTTTTATCTGACATACCCTTGTCCAAACCAGAACCCGATTTTGGATTTGGGATTTCGAATTTCGGAATCCCTTCACCGCAAAGGCGCAGAAAACTCAAAAACCACAAGGACAAGGACTGCATACCCAATCCCGCCCTTCCTATTCTTTCTCTTCGGCTTTCTTTGCGTCCTTCCTATGCGAAGGAATCAAAAACTTTCAATCCCCAATCCCCGATCGAGTTCGAACAACTTATCCGCTTTCGGATTCTAACTTAGCAAGCATGCGCTCAATCTGAGCTTTCACCTTTTCCTTCTTTTCTTCTACCAAGGCCATCGCCTTCTGATACTCCTCCCGAAGCTGCGCATTCTCCGACTTCAGCGTCTCGTTCTGAGCCTCCATTCCACTCAGACGCTCACGAAACTCCTCCGCCTGCGCCAATGCCTCCGACCGTTCCAGCTTCCATATATCAATCAACTCCATTGCTCTGTTAATCTCCTGCTCCAACACCTCAAAGTCTTCCATCCCTATTATCCCTTCTTTCCAGTTTTGTTATCTCCTCACCGCAAAGGCACAAAGAGCGAAAAAAAGTTCAAAGACAAAGGCCCCCTGCCCTGGGACCTTAAACTGCCTTTTCTTTGGCTTTCTCTGCGTCCTCCATGTCTTTGCGGTGCGAATTTTTCTTTCAGGAACGCAGACGAGCGCCGAATCGCTCCGATAATCTTTCTACGATCCGCTCGCACAGCGCGCCCACCTCTCCTTCCGACAGCGTGCGCTCCTTTGAACGAAAGCGCACTGTAAACGCTAGGCTCTTCTCGCCTTCGCCCAGCGGTTTCCCCCGATACACGTCGAACACCTCCACAGACTCGATCAGCCCGGTGTCCGTCTCCCGGATCTCCTTCAGCAGTTCCCCCCAGGAAAGCGACTCGGGAACCACCTCCGCGAAATCCCGATCCACCGCCGGATACCGCGCCAAGGGCTCGAAACCCCGCACCTCCTCGAAAAAGGGAAGCACCTCCGAGAGGCTTACCTCGAATCCATACACCCCCTCGCCGAAATCGAATCGTTCCACCACATCCCGAAGCAGCTTGCCACAATGCCCGACTTCTTTTCCCGCCAACAAAATCTTCCCACCATATCCTTCCTCGTACAATCCGTCCTGAACAGGCATCACTTCCAACGTCACCGGTGCGATGCTTTCCAGATACGCCGCCACAATCCCCTTCACACCGTAGAAATCCAACGTCTGCTCTTTCTCATACCAGTGATCCCGACGCGTCTCGCACACCAGCACGCCCGCTACTCTTTCCTCCTCCTCTGTGCCCGAAGGTCCCGTTCCGGGCGCGAACACCTTCCCGATCTCAAAAATCCGCACCGCTCCGGCCTGCCGGTTCAGATTCCACCGGGCCACTTCGAGAAGGCCGGAAATCAGATCCGTTCTCAGCACAGACATCGGGCGCCCCGAAGGATTCGCCAGCCGAACCGCATCTTCCGACGCCCGATCCGGATCCGTCAAACTACTGGTTACTACTTCATCCAATCCCAATCCGGTCAACACCGTCCGGGTCCTCGAAGCCAACTTCAAATCCGGCCGACGCTCTACCCACAGATTTCCTCCACCGACTTCCCGATTGGGGATGTTATTGTACCCGAAAACCCGAGCTACCTCCTCCACGAGATCAATCTCCCGCTCGATATCCGGACGGAAGCTCGGAATCTCAGCTTCAAGCATCTCATTCTTAGTCGTCACCTGACAACCTAACGCTTCCAACATCTGCGCCATCCGGGCTCCGCTCAACGAGGTCCCCAGAATTTGGTTCGCCCGTTCCGGACGCAAAGAGACGACCGCACGCTTCCGCTTCTTCGGATACACGTCAATCGCGCCCGTAGCGGCCTTCCCTCCCGCGATCCGGAGGATCCACTGCGCCGCCCGATCCATCGCCCGAATGTTCCCGTCCCAGTCCATCCCCCGCTCGAAGCGCTGCGAAGCCTCCGTGGAAAGTCCCAGTTTCTTCGACCCTCTTCGCACCACGACCGGATCGAAGTACGCACTCTCCAACAACACATCCATCGTGCCCTTCGCAACCTCCGTATTGCTCCCGCCCATCACGCCGGCGATCGCCACCGCCTTCTCGGGATCCGCAATCACCAGCACCTCTTTATCCAGATCGCGTAACTCTCCATCCAACGTCATCATTTGCTCCCCGTCCCGCGCCCGACGCACCACAATCTTCCGCTCGGCTACCTTATTCAGATCAAAGGCATGCAGCGGATGGCCCAACTCCATCAACACATAATTCGTGGCATCCACCACGTTATTGATCGCACGCAGCCCCACGGCCTCAAGCCGCCTCCTCATCCAATCGGGCGACGGCCCCACCTTCACGCCGGTGATTACACGCGCCGCATACCGGGGACACGCTTCTGGATCCTCGATCTCCACACACGCCCACTGATCTATGGGTTCGCCTTCCTCCACAACCTCGATCTCCGGCACACGCAACGGATTCCCCGTGATCGCCCCGATCTCACGCGCCACGCCCATCACACTCAGACAATCGGGCCGGTTGGGCGTCAATTCCAACTCGAACACCACATCGTCCAATCCCAACACCTCCGACAGAGGGAGTCCCACCTTCGCCTCATCGGCCAAGACCAGTATCCCGGACGCATCCTCTCCCAAACCCAACTCCACCTCCGAACAAATCATCCCGGACGATGCCACGCCGCGAATCGTCGCCTGTTTGATCACCAGCCCATCGGGAAGCTTCGTGCCCACCGTGGCTACCGGCACCTTCTGTCCCTCCGCCACGTTCGGCGCGCCGCACACCACCGTTACCTCTTCCTTCCCCACATCCACCCGGCACACCGAAAGCCGATCCGCATTCGGATGCTTGTCCTTCTCAAGAACTCGTCCCACCACACAGCCCGCATAGCGCGCGCCCAGATCCTCCGTAGCCACCACCTCCAACCCCGCCATCGTCAACGCCTCCGCAAGATCGGACGGATTCAAGTCGAAATCTACAAACTCTTTGAGCCAATTATACGTAACCTTCATACCCGGTTCCCTTATGCCACGCAGACACGAAGCACCTCGTCATTTCGATTTCGAGGGGTTTTTTGTGGCTATGTTTTCATAGAAAAGTAAAAATTCACCAGAGAGAATACCCAGACTCAACCACATTGCAAAGCGAAGCAACATCCGCTTCAGCGATTGGTTGGGGGGGTCATTTTCTGATATGTTTGAGCAAGTTGTCATCAATTTCACGGTGTCGTGGAACAGGTTGTTTCAACCCTGTGGATGGATTCAGATAAATATCATGTCTGCTGCCATGCCTCAAAAGAACACAACCCTCCTTCAGAAGCTGACTGATAAACGCTTGCCGTTTCATAGAGCAACTTCTCTTAGTTTGTATTGTTCGGGCACATCCTCCATAGCCATTAACAGATAGGCGTCTTTAATATTCTCTTCGAGTTCTTCAAGCGTTTCTCCCTGTGTCATAATTTCCGGATGTTCAAGGAGTTTGCCCAGCCAAAACCGCTTTGATTTCCAGTAAACCATGGTCATCTTTGTGTTCATCATCTTTCCCAGACATAAATACATGGTTAAGTGGCCTCAACTCTGATGGAAATATTTTCTTTTATCCTGTATCCTGAAAGATATCAAGAAAACGACACCCGCTATCGCCGGTATCCCGAGCATAATAAGGAGATTAATTTCCATTTTCAACGCACCTTTTTGTCTTGCGGAATAGCCGTCAAGTAAAGCGCATTGCTATCCATCATTCTTGAGCATTTTTATGATATGTCTGGCTGAAGTTTCCTTTATTTCTCTGTGCCGAGGAACAGGCTGTGAAATCTTCGTTTCAGGATTCTGATACCAATCATGCTTTCCACTGTGGCGGACAAAGAACCATCCCATCAGTCCCAGTTTTTCTATTAATGCTCTTCTTTTCATGCCACTTCCAGTTCCGCCACTCTTCGAAGGGTTGGGATGCTCCCACTCGTTAGTTCCTTATAAATATCTTTTAAGTGATCTTCCAGATCTTCTATAGTTTCGCCTTGCGTCCTTATAATCCGGATATTCCTCAAGATACCCCAACCACATATCTTCGTCTTTCCAATAAATATATTTTTCTCTCACAATTTTTCTTCCTTCACTCATTCCCACGCAAGGTCGGGGGAACGAAATGAATGCAGGATTTTCGTCCTGCATTATTCATAAACCAGAAATAGCACAAAAAAAAGAGCTTCTGTGAACTCGATTTTCTGAAATAGCACGATTGTTTTCTGTTTTGTCCAGCACTTGGCTTGAATGCTTTTGAAATCCGTGCCGCATCCTTCTTGGATAGTGATC
>MVCQ01000045.1 GCA_002059205.1 Candidatus Latescibacteria bacterium 4484_107 | reverse complement strand
CCCGAAAAGAGCAGCGCCAAAGTCGCTATAAACATTCCGAAGCGTGTGAAAGTTCGGGCCATGGCCTTCACCTCGATTGCTGAATTCGAATTGCGGAACAAACCCTCACGACAAAAACGCACAGAGCACTTCAAAGCCCGGACTTTTCTTTGTGTTCTTTACGGCTTTGCGGTGCGTCTGCCAAGAAACTCAGAAACGAAGCGACGCGCTGGCGCGATGGATAATCCCGAGGTCGTAGTTGCTGAGGGCGTAATCCATTCGGAACCTCCAGAAGGTGACTCCCATGCCGGCCGAAACACGCGCTTCGTCGTATCCGATGCGTAGCGCCAGGCGTTCGGCATACGTGTATTCCAAGCCGACGTGGTGGGTTCCCTTATACTTCGATTCGATCTCCCAGAGCAGCGTGGCGCGGCTGTTGAAAGAAGGAATGGGCTGATCGTACGCGGCGCCGAACTTCACATTGGTGGGAATCGTGTCCTGATACTTGCTTTTCCAGATGATGGCGGTGTTGGCTACGTCCTGAATCACCAAACCGAAGGAGGCCTTTCCCAAAGCGGCGTTGTCCAATAATTCATCCACCCCGAAAAGAAGCATGCTTCCTATGTCAATGCCCACGCCCCGACCGGACGCTTCGCCTATGGAATAGTTCAGAAACTTGAAACTCACGCCGACGGGCAGGCGTAGCCGAAAGGCAAAATACTGCCAGCCCATGTCCACCTCAAGCGTGTTCATCTTGGAGAAGGAAAGATAGACCGCATCCTCCCGATCCGTGAAATAGCCCATCGGAACACCATCTCCTTGCAGGTCAGTATCAGGATGAAGCCCTCCTACTCGGTAGCTGCGGTCCTTAGTATTTTTATATGTTAGCTCGGGGAATCGGGGGATGTCATCCACACTGAGACGGATCCATCCCGCGGAAAAATGAATGCCCCTCAAGGGATGCGCGTACGCCAGGACGTGATGATTTGCCAACGCATCGCTCAGGCCGAAGAGGGACGAATACATCATCGTGACCTCTGGCCTGGAGAGCCGGGCCAGGCCCGCCGGATTCCAGTAAAAAGCCGTTCCGTCGTCGGCCATCGCGCTGAATGCGCCGCCCAAACCGATCGCCCGGGCGCCCACGCCCAAGGAAAGAAAAGCGCCCGCCTCTTCGGTTGCAAATCCCGTCTGGGGGGAGAACAAAATTAAAATGAAGAATACAGAATATAGAATCCAGAAGAGGTTCTTCTGACTTCTGACTTCTGACTTCTGACTTCTGATATTTGCCATTTCGGCCTTCCTGTTACCGGGTTCTGGCCAATCTCATAATCTTCTCTACCGTGGTTTTTCCGCCTTCGGAGACCGCTTTGACCCGGCAGAAGTAAACTCCGTTGGCCAACTCATTCCCGTCGTCGTCGGTGCCATCCCAGTCCAACTCGTGGTATGCCGAGCTCGTGAGGGGATTCTGGTAGGCATCCTCGTCGTCCGGACTTGAGAACTGCTTCACCAGTCTTCCGGATAAGGAGTAGATTTTGAAGGAAACCTTATCCGCCGGGCTGGTGAGGGTATAGGTGAAGATGGTATATTTTTCAAATGGATTGGGATAATTTCCGAGATGGATCAAATCGAAGGAGGCGACCACGCGGAACGCCATCACCTTCTTCCCGCTTGGGTTTCCGGCGCAGTCCATCGCCTCGAAGGTGACCGTATGCGTTCCCGTGTCCAGATCCGGATAGAAATTCAGGGGGAAAGAGCTGACATCGGAAGGGTGTTCGGGAAATCGGATGAGGGAGGGATCCACCGCCGTTCCGTCCAGCGTGACCACCAGTCCCCGTCGGAAATCCACGCCGTTCTCATCCTGGAAGATTGCCGAAATTTTGGGACGCCGGGGCACGTACGCGCCGTCGAGATACTGCTGATCTTCCACGGCCACTTCGATGGTCGGCGGGATGTCGTCCCGATTGAACAGGAGCGTGAATTTCCCAAGGCGATCGGTCTGGGCCGAGACGGAGGAAGAATCCGCGCTTCCCTCGAGGCGGACCCACCGGGAGGACTCCTCCTCCCATCGAGCTAAGATTATAAGGCTTGATTCGGCCACGGTGGCGGAGTCCGTCGCATCGAAGCGAATCGTCACAGGGATCGAACTTCCCTCCAAAAGATGCTGGGCGGAATCGGAAAAACTGACTGTATAAACCGCTCCCTCGGGATAGCCCGGAAGGCGCACCGGGGAAAAATCCGGCTGAGTCGAGACCACCACGTCGGGGTCACCGACTATCCGCAGCACTCCGGGTGCGGACACTTCGTCCGGCCCGATGGAGAGCCGCAGGTTGCGATCCGCTCCGGTCGCAGCCCCCCCGATGCCCGCCTCCGGCGTTACGTCGAAGCGATCCACGGTGATCCAGTTGGAATAGGTCCGTCCGCAAACCTGCACGAAGATCGTTTGTTCGCCGATAAGCGGCCAGTCCACGCGCCCTTCCAGCGCACGCAACGGAACGGAGACGATGGCGGAAGCTGCTTCGGAGGAAGTCGTGCCGGGACCGGTTCCCGGAGCGGAACGGTATTCCAGTTCCTCGGAAAACGGAACGTAAGGCTCCCCGGCTGTCAGAGAAGGCACCCGCGCCGCGCCGATGCGCTCCCCCCCATTCGCCGGATCGCCCAAAAAGAAAACCACCTCATCGGCCTCGGAAGGCCCGTCTCCATAATTCCCGATGCGGGCAGAGAGAAGCACTTCCTGTTCGCCTGCGAGAAAAACATCCTCCACGACCAACTCCCCGCCTCTTCGCACGCGGAATCGGAAGGAGGAGGTAGTATGAATCGCATTTTCCGCATCGAGGACGGAAAGGTGAAAAGGGACCTCTTCCCCGGGGGAGGTCCCCACCAAAGGACGTTCCGTGCGCCATAGTCCCTCATTCAGGAGCATCGCTACGGAATCTTCCTTCGAGGGGAACACACACCATATCGCCTTGATATCTCGTTGATCCCACACCTCCGCCTGCACCCACACACTATCCGAATAGAGCGGCGCCTCCGGAAAAAGTTGGATCCCGGTCACAAGAAGTGTATCCACAGCCAGCTTGGCCTGTCCGATCCAGTCCGCACCTTCGGATTCGCTGCTTTGCGCATAGACTTTCACCTGACCGATTCCCCGGCTCGCGCTCTCCGGGATCAGAAGGCTCGCGGAAAATTGTCCATCGGTCAGTGAAACGTCCTGGCGTCCGAAGGAAGCGCCTTCGGCATCGAAGGCCCGGACCTCCGCCGTGCCGGAAGCGGGCACCCGGAGCGCTCCTTCGACCCGGACGGGTGATCCCTTCGAATAGGCCTTCGAGTCCAGCGCCACCTTAATATCCCCGGATGGGAAACCCAGCCGTGTGGCCGGGTCGCCGAGAAGGGAGAACATGTGTACAATGTCATGCGCCGTAACTCCGGAGTGTTTACTCAGAAAATCAATCTTGCCCGCGGCTATGCTGGAACCTAAAGTTTCATTCTCCTCCTGAAAAAGCGCGAACATCAGAGACTGCGCAAACCAGTAATCGTTCCAGACCCAGCCCAAGCCGGAGGAGCCGAGAAAACCGATGGCCCCCCTGTTGGCCGCCGCGAGGAACTCTTCGCCCAGCGAGCCTCTGGCCTCGTCGAAGGCGCCGGTAAAACAGGTGAAGCTCAATATAAAGGGCAGCCTTTTTGCGTTGTGGAGCCTTTTGACGTCCCCGAAGCGCATCAGACTGGCATCCGACCAGATGGCGCCGCCCCCATGCCCTAGGAAGGTGATCAGAGATACGCCCTCATCGATGGTGTCAATCAGATCTTGCGTGCCGCCGAAATACGCCTTCGGGGCGTCTTTGTCGAGATAGAGACGGGTCACATCGAATTCGGGCGGAACAAAATCCGAAATAAGCCCCTCGCACTGATCCCGGAACTGCGATCCCGCGCCTCCGATGAAGAGCGCCTTCCCGCGCCAGCGGCCCATCTTAGGCTGGCTTTCGCTTTGGATAATTTTATCGAGGATGGGTTCCAATTCCGTGTTCGTGGACACGGGCAGGCGTCCCACTAAAAGATCGGGTAACAGGTCGTCCCCGCTTACAAGCGCATAAATATGATCCGTGGCCGCGCTGCCCCATTTATAGGTCTGCACCATCGGCACAGGGATAAAGTTATGTCCGTGATGGATCGCGCTCTTGTAATCCCATGTTCCATCTCCGATCAAAAGCACATAGGTGGGGGCCGGATCCCAATGAGTGTAAGCGTATTTGAGAAAACGATGTATGGCCTCCGGGCTGGTTATCCCGTCGTTGAACTCATCGTAGATATCCTGCACATCCACCAGTTGCACCTGAAGGCTCTGACTTCGCCGAAACTGGGCCAGCCGCTCCGCGGTCTCGTAGAAATTTTCATGCGTGATCAGGAGATAGTCCGCCCCCCATTCCGGAGATTTCCAGTGAGAACAGCTATCTATAGAGACCGAAACGGGTGACTTTTTTCGGTCGGGAGTAAGCGCGATGTATTCCGTGTGCTCCTGATAGATCGCGTCCTGGAAGCTGACCTGATAATAGCCTTCCTTCTGCTGTTTCCCTTCTACGAATTGGATGGCCGTACCGGTGATTTTGCTGATGCCTTTTTTATACACCTCGATATTCGGCGAAGTAAAGCCGCCGATGACGAAATGGTACAGCCCATTGGGCCCCGTCTTCGGTTTGGTGAACTCGATATAGTCGTCCTCGGCCCAATACAGTCGGGGATATTCCACTTCAAACCAATTGAGATACACCGCATCGCCGGCTCCGGCGGAGGCTTCGTCACCGGGCAGCACCACACCCAGCCAGTTCTCTCCATCTACCAACTTCGCACTGGAGAGCCGGAAGGGACTTTCCCGGTCCGAGACGGATTTCACTAAGGCCTGATCGTCCCAGACCTGATCGCCGACCAGGATGTCGTTCAAATAGATGAGCGCATGGTGATCGGGCGATCCACTGGGATACGTCTTGCCCCGAAGCATCACCGTGACCACCGGGGTCAAAAAGGAGTTGCGATCCGGATCCGGCAAAGTTACCTCATAATCGCGTCGGCGTCCCCCGTCAATGCCGCTGTCCCAGAACCAACGGTCTCCATTTTCCTCGGGGAGCCGCGCCAACCGGTCCCGATACCCGTCCCGCTCTGCGTGAACGGTGTATTCGTAGGAGACGGGCCGATTGTATTTCAGAGGATCCACCTCGACCACAGCCCCGGACTCGCCAGCCAGGCGCATGCCCCGTTGGGCGCCCACCGATAGCCAGTACACGTTCTCGTCGCTGTAGGGATCTTTATACATATCCTCGAAGCGACTCTGAAAGGTCTCTCGATTGTACGTGCCGTAAAACTCGATCCAGTCCTCCGGATCGAATGCCCCGTCGTTTTCTCCCGCGACGAGGATCGGCACCTCCTGCCCGCGATGGGTGATCCGAAGCGTTCCGGGGTCCACCCCGGACAGATCGATTTCCGCCTCCTCCAAGAGGTTCCAGTCTATCTTGTAAAGGCCGTCCTCTTTCACTACAATCCGGATTCGGAGGGAATCCTCCACAGCCACCGGCTTGCGAAGGGCCTGCCTTACGGGACGTCTTCTCCGGAACGTCTTCGACTGACTATAATTTACCGTTTTTTCGGAGAGCATGCGTTCAAAAGGGGGAGAGGGGGAAGCAGGGAAGCAGGGAAGCGCCTTGGCCGCGGAAGCGCCCTGCTCAAAATCCACCCGGATCGTCATCTCCGTATGCACCCGCATGGTTCCGTCCCCGTCCCCAACCTGATAGGGGTAGATGCTCAGCGTAGCCACCCGGTTCTCGCGAATGAAGCCCATGATACGAACGGAGACCATGGATGCCGGATAGAGGCCTGTTGGAGAAGGAACGAGAGCGGAGGGAGAAAAAGGATGGAAGGAGCCGTCGAGGGGCACTTCGTGGTGCGGAGGAAGGAATCCTATGGAACGGGTTTTGGACACGGCGTGTATGACAGAGGCCGCGACTTCGCCTTCGGGGGGGACCACCATGGTGCGGACAATGAAGGGAATGCGGGGGCGTTCTTCCTCCGATGTGGTGGGCAACCCTGCTGCGTTCAGAATCGCGAGGGTTTTGCCGTCATAGATCGTTTGTTTAACGCGAAGCTCCGGTGCGCGCACCCGAAGGGTCATCCCGGTCGCATCGGATTCAAGGATTTCGACGTATGGAGAGTCCGCTGCCGAAGGCGTTTCCAAAAAGGCGCCATGCAAAAGAACAACTGCTGCGAACAACGTCACCGCATAGTGCTTCATAAGGGGAATTCCTCGCGCTGGATCATAGACTCATAACATGAACAAGTTATGGTACAAGGCCTCATGAAAAGAATGGCTCGGGAAGTCCCACCCGAATCATTCAGATCCTTTTTCTTCTCCGCATAGGCGGTTGTCGGCCTGATAGACAAATGGGTTATCGGAACACCGTCTCCAAATATTTAGCCCGAAAAACGCACAAATGTTCCTCGGCATCTTGAACCCGAAGGAGCCACCGAAAACAAGAAATAGATCGCTCAGCAGTTCCTCACACTTCCATAATCTCGGCTTCTTTGTGCTCCAATACCTCGTCAATCTGTTTGATGAATTCATCGGTCAGCTTTTGCACTTCATCCTGTGCCCGACGACGGTCGTCCTCCGAGATTTCGCCCCGTTTCTCCCCTTTTTTGAGATGCTCATTGGCGTCTCTGCGGATATTTCGGATGCTGATCCGTGCTTCCTCGGCAAACTTCCTGACCACGTGAGCCAATTCCTTGCGACGCTCCCCGGTCAGTTGCGGAATGGGAAGGCGGATGGTATGCCCGTCGTTGGAAGGCGTAAGCCCCAGGTCGGAGCTCATAAGAGCGCGTTCGATGACCGGAAGCGCCTTTTTGTCCCAAGGCTGGATCGTCAGCAGTCTGGGCTCCGGAGCAGCGATGTTCGCCACCTGATTCAGTGGTAGCATAGAGCCATAGTATTCCACCCGAATACCGTCCAAAAGCGCCGTGCTCGCTATTCCCGTCCGGATGGTCGTCATCTCGTGGCGAATGGCTTCCAAGGTTTTCTCCATCCGGGATTTGGCCTCCGATTCAATCTTCTTTATCATCGGGTTTCTCCTCGGTTTTTCTATTGCGGATTTCGGATTGAAAATCTTTCCCCCTCACAATCCGATTTAGAGCCTATCTGAAAATACGCCATCTCGACAGTTAATGTAAGGCTCGTACTCCGGAATGTAACCTTTAATGATGAAATCCTAAAGGGCAAGTTCCTTATAGCAATGAGGTTTTTGGATACTTTTAATCCCTTACCAAAGTACCAATGGACTCTCCCATAATAATTTTTGCTAACGCTCCCTTATGCTTTATATTGAAAACAATGATGGGGAGTTTATTATCCATACAAAGCGACACCGCGGTGGTATCCATTACTTTAAGGCCCTGTCTGAGAATATCTATATATCGCAATTCGTCAAATTTTTTCGCCGTCGTATCCGACATGGGATCGCCGTCGTACACGCCATCCACCTTCGTGCCTTTCAGGATAACCTCGGCTTCCATCTCCACTGCTCTCAAGGCCCCGGCCGTATCCGTCGTAAAAAACGGACTGCCCGTGCCCGCTGCGAAGAGCACCACCCGGCCTTTCTCCAAATGCCGCAGGGCACGACGACGGATGAAAGGCTCAGCCACCTGCTCCATACGAATGGCCGTCTGCGTTCGTGTAACAATGCCGTGCTGCTCCAGGGCATCCTGCAACGCCAGCGCATTGATCACCGTAGCCAGCATCCCCATATAATCCGATGTCGCCCGATCCATGCCGTGCAGGTTCGCCGCCTGGCTTCCCCGGAAGATATTGCCTCCTCCGATGACGACCCCAAGCTCCACCCCGGCCTTCACCACCGAGCAGACCTCCTCCGCGAGATACGACACCGCCTCCGGCACGATTCCAACGCCCCGATCACCGGCCATCACCTCCCCGCTCAATTTCAGTAAAATTCTTCGGTACTTTGGAGACATAATCTCCCATAATAATTTCGGATTGCGGATTGCGGGTTAAAACCGGAATCCGAAGAATCACCCTTCCTCGCCGAGCCGGAATCGAGCAAATCGCTTGATCCCTATGTTTTCTCCGAGGCTGGCACCGATCTCCGTAAGCACCTCCTGGATCGTTTTGTCCGCATCTTTGACAAAGGCCTGTTCCAGCAGGCAGATTTCCTGATAGTATTTCTGAAGACGTCCTTCCACAATGCGATCGATGATCTGCTCCGGTTTGCCCTCGTTTCGTGCGCTCTCCCGGTAGATATTCTTCTCTTTTTCGAGCATTTCATCTGAAATCTCATCCCGCCGGACCACGAGCGGATCGGCGGCCGCCACCTGCATCGCGATATTCCGGGCAAATTGCCGGAATTTCTCCGTCCGGGCCACAAAGTCGGTCTCGCAATTCACTTCCACCAACACGCCCAATTTATCTCCCGG
>MVCQ01000044.1 GCA_002059205.1 Candidatus Latescibacteria bacterium 4484_107 | reverse complement strand
TCGCCCCGCTACTTGAGCAAAGCCCAATAAATTGGGCTAATCCCCGCGAGGCAATGGCCTCTTAGCCCTGTTCACAGGGGTTCTCAACCGTAGCGTCGGGAATTCATTCCCGCGCTTGACTGCGGAAAATTCCGAAAAATCATTTCTTCAACAACCGCCCGATCTCACGCTTCAATTGCTCGAACCGAACGGGTTTGGCCAGCATCGCATCGGCTTTCACCCACGAACGCTCTTCCTTTGTGGCGGCATCGAATTCAAATCCGGTCTCAGCGGTCACCCCGGTCACGAGGATAACCGGAATGGAGGGATCCTTCTTCTTGATATGGTAGCAGAGCGAAAATCCGCCGTCCATTTCTTCCATCATCAAATCCACCAGCACCAGATCAGGCCGGGTCTCCGAAAGAATTTCCTCGGCCTTGCGCTGCCCCTCGGCGGTCAGGACCTTAAAACCGGCCGCCTCAAGCTGCACCTTCTGCTGAAAGCGAAAATCCTCGTCATCGTCCACCACCAGAATCGTTTTTTTTTCATTGGGCGTGATCATATTCAGCTTGCTCCCCCCTGTCTTGGCAAAGTTACCGTTGTCTTGGCAAAGTTACCGTGAACGTCGTCCCCGTCGGGCCTTCTGTGGGATCGGCATTGGATTCCACGCGAATATCGCCGGAGTGCATCTTCACAATGCCGTAGGTCACCGCAAGTCCCAGGCCGGTCCCTTTGCCGATCTGTTTTGTCGTAAAGAACGGTTCAAAAATCTTGGCCAGATTCTCCTTTGGAATGCCCACCCCCGTATCGCGGACGATGAGGCGCACGGACGACTCGTTGCCCTCGGTGCGCACCGTAAGCACGCCCTCCTCCCCCATCGCCGCATAAGCGTTGCTCACGAGATTGGTCAACACCTGCGCAATCTGATCGCGATCCAACTCCGCGATGGGATCGGAAAGATCGTGTTCGATCCGAACCCCGATTTTTCCAGGCGCGGGCAAAGACTTTAGACTGCGATCCACCCACTGGCACACATTGATGGGCTGACACACCACCTTATTCTGGCGGGCAAAGTGCAGCAGCCCGGCCACGATTTTTTTACAGCGGTCTGCCTGCTCCGCCACCATCTTCAGGTCATCTCGCATTTCACACTTTTGGGCGCACTCATCCACGAGCATATGCGCATACATCAGTACTACGCCCAATGGATTGTTCAACTCGTGCGCAATCCCGGCCGCAAGCTGTCCCATACTGGCCAACTTCTCCGACTGCATCAACGCTTCCCGGGTCTGCGCAAGCTGCTCATCGGAGATCGCCAGATTTCCCACCGTTTCACGGAGTTGATCAATCGTATAGGGCAAACACATTTCGCTCTCGGCCAACCCCTTATAGATCGCGATTGCGTGATCGCGACAGGTATCATACCCGCACGCGCCGCAGTTCAATTCGTCTTCGGGTGTAAACTTGCCCATTCGGGCCATAATCCCCGCCAACTCTTCCCGTGAAGGAGCCATAATGCGCTGATCGTCCGGCGTAAATATGCGACTTAGATCGAGATCCTCAAAGCGCTCCATCTCCACGCGCCAGCGTTTTTCGTCCCACTGGGCCATGCACTCGCGAACATACCGGCTTACGCGGGACCGTCGGCTGAACAGCGGAGACGTACTGCTTACGCCCGCTCCCATGATGCACCCATTGCACGCGAGTATATCCAGGAGACGCGCGTTCAGATCACCGGTTTCAAATTCTCTGATGGCCTCCACAAAGTTGCTGCGCCCATCCGTGGCCACGATTTCGCCGGTCATCAGATCCTCGTCCATATCGGCGGCCTGAAGCAGCCCGCGGCTGATGGGGAACACCATCCCCATCCCGGCGCGCGGCGGATCGAACGCGCCAGGTTCCACGTCCTGCGCTTCTAATCCGGTTTCCTCGAACATCTCGCGCAATTCCACAAACGTCAGCACGGCATCCACTTCGCCCGGAATGTTCTCGCTCTCAGCCTCGAGTTTTTTGGCGATGCATGGACCGATGAACACGATCTTTAAATCCTCGCCGTGAAGCCGATGCAACGCCCGGGCCAGGGCCACCATCGGTGAAACGATGGGCGCAAGCGCATCCACCAGATCGGGATGATAGCGCTCCACGTATCCGATAATAGCCGGACAGGCCGTCGAAATATAGCGGTGATCCGGGTTGTTTTCCAGGAGGTCTCGATACGCCCTGGCCACGAGATCCGCCCCGAAGGCGACCTCATGCACCCGATTAAATCCCAGCGCACGCACCATCCCGATCATCTGCCCGGCCTCGTATTTAATAAACTCCGCCGGAAAGCTCGGAGCGATGCACGCGGCCACCTTCGCCGGAGAAGCGAGCAGGGCCTTCACTTGTCCGATTGAACTTCGCACCTGCTTGGCGTGCTGGCTACACACCCGTACGCAGTTTCCGCAGGCGATGCAGCGCTCACCGACCACCTCGGCTTCCCCTTCCACGATACGAATGGCCTTGGCCGGACATTCGCGCACACAGGTGTAACAAACGCGGCACCGCTCTTTGATCGTCAGAATAAACGGCTCGTTAAACGCCCGCTTCATGAAAAGCCCTTTCACTGCCTGAAAGCTAGACGGGGTGAAAATGAGAAAGTGAGAAATCCGGTGGAGGAATTCGAATCTCTCACGCTCTTTCTCTTACTCTTAAGCGCTTCAATTCAGAGATGCAGAGCGTCACCGCTGCATTCCCACACAGGAGTGTGGGAGTGAGATGACAGCACCAGCCTTCGTGAAAATGTGAAATCCGGTGGTGAGATCTCATCGTCTCACTTTCCCACTCACTTTCTTTCTTTTTTATCTCACCACTTCGCGCTCGGCATAGTTCGTGTGCAGCAACTCATGACTTTTGTGACTCAGCGGTTCTCCGAGGAACTCCTTGTAGAGACGCTGGACGGAGGGATTGTTGTGCGATGCCCGGACCGGCTCATCGTGGTCAATGGTATAAAGCGCCTGCATCCGCGCCCGGACCGCGGAAAGATCCGCGCCAAGCGGCTGGCCGCCTCCGGCGATGCATCCGCCCGGACAGGTCATCACCTCGATGAAGTGGAGATCCTTCCGCCCGGCGCGAATTTCATCGAGCAGCCGGCGGGCGTTCCCCAGTCCGCTGAGCGCCGCCACGCCCACTTCCAACTCCCCGATTTTCACGCGGGCCTCCTTGACCTCCTTCAGTCCTCGCACCGCCTCCACCTCGAGATGCTCCAACTCCTTCCCGGTGAGCAGGTAATGCGCGGTGCGAATGGCCGCCTCCATCACCCCGCCGGTGGCTCCAAAGAGCTTGCCCGCCGTGGTGCGCTCTCCGAAAGGCGTATCCGCCGTGTCCGGATCCAGGGTGCGGATATCCAATCCCCGCATGCGGATAAAACGCGCCAACTCCCGCGTGGTGAGCACCGCATCCACGTCGGGAATCCCGTCGCGGCTCATCTCGGTCCGGCCGGCCTCGAATTTTTTTGCCGTGCACGGCATAATGCTCACGCTGAAAATTTTCTTCGGATCCAGGCCCTCACGCTCGGCATAATAACTCTTGATCACCGCACCCATCATCTGTTGCGGGCTTCTGCAGGAGGAGATGTTTCCGATGAAATCCGGGTAAAACTGCTCCACGAATTTGATCCATCCGGGCGAACAACTTGTCATCATCGGGAGCGTTCCCCCGGTGTTGATGCGATGGGCTAACTCGGAAGCCTCCTCCATAATGGTCAGATCAGCGGAAAAGGCCGTATCGAACACCCGGTCGAATCCCAACGCCCGGAGTGCGGCGGTCATCACGCCGTCCACGTCCGTACCCGGCGCGATGCCGAACTCCTCCCCGAGGGTCACGGACACACTCGGAGCGTGCTGGGCTACGACAGTCACCTCCGGATCGTTGAGTGCGTTCACGACTTCCTTAATGTAGCTCTGCTCCCGAAGCGCGCCCGTCGGACACACCATAATGCACTGCCCGCAATTGATGCAGCTCGATATATTCAGCCCCTGATCGAACGCCGTCCCAATCCGGGTCTCGCTGCCCCGTCCGATAAAATCAATCGCGGCCACGCCCATGATCTCCTCGCACACCCGCACGCACTTGCCGCACAGGATGCACTTGGCCGGATCGCGCACGATGGAGAGCCCCGACGTATCCAGCTTGTACACGTTCTTCTCGCCCGTATAGCGCCGCTGGCGCACGCCCAATTCCTCCGCCAACTCCTGAAGCTGGCAGTTTCCGTTCCGCACGCAATACAGACAATCGTCGGGATGATCCGCCAAAAGCAGTTCCACAATCGTCTTGCGGGCGCGCACCGCTCTTGCAGAATGGGTCTTCACCTTCATCCCTTCGGCCACGGGAAACGCGCAGCTCGGAACGAGATTCCGCTGTCCTTCCACCTCGACCACGCACATCCGACACGCCCCGCTCGGAAAAAGCCCTTCAATGTAGCAGAGCGTCGGCACCTTGATGCCGGCCCGCTTCAAAGCCGACAAGAGCATCTCGCCCGGCTGGGCTTCGATGGACTTGCCGTTCACCTCAATTTTAATCATAGGGATACCGCCTCACAGTATTTTTTTATTCTCGACGCAAAGAACGCAAAGAACGCAAAGAACATCAAAGGCAAAGGTTGAGACCACCCCGTCTTAACCTCAACCTGTTCTTCTTAGCGGACTTTGCGGCTTTGCGATGCGGTTAGAAAACGTCTCGAAATGAACTCAAAAAGGGTTTATTCCACCACGACCGCACCGAAACGACAGACCTCGGCGCACGTGCCGCATCCGATGCACTTGTCCGGGAGAATGTAATACGGGCTTTTGCGCGCGCCCATAATCGCATCCGCAGGACATTTCTTCGCACAGAGGCCGCACCCCTTGCACAAATCGGCGTCGATGCGATAATACAGCAACTCCTTGCACACGCCCGCGGGACAGCGCCGCTCGTAGATGTGCGCCTCGTATTCGTCGCGGAACCAGCGAAGCGTGCTCAATACCGGATTGGGCGCGGTCTGTCCCAAGCCGCACAGGCTGGTATCCTGAATCACCTCAGCCAGCCGGTTCAGATACATCACGCCCTGGAAGCGTTCGAGCGCGTCCATGTCCGTTTCGTTCCGGCGTCCGCGCGTGATGCGCTGTAAAATCTCCAGCATCCGGCGCGTGCCTTCCCGGCAGGGAACACACTTGCCACAGCTTTCACGCTGAATGAAATCCATGAAAAACTTCGCCACGTCCACCATACACGTATCTTCATCCATCACGACCAGCCCGCCGGAACCCATGATCGCCCCGACCGTTTTCAGGGATTCGTAATCCACTTCGATGTCCAACTCCGACTCCGGGATGCACCCGCCGGATGGCCCGCCGATCTGCACGGCCTTATACGCCTTGCCGTCGGAAATCCCGCCTCCGATGTCGAAAACGATTTGACGGATGGTCGTTCCCATCGCCACCTCGGCCAGCCCGGTCCGGGATACCTTCCCGGATAACGCGAATACCTTCGTGCCCTTGCTCGTATCCGTGCCGACCGAAGCGAACCATTCCGCTCCGTTTTGTACGATGCCCGGCACATTCGCGAGGGTCTCGACATTGTTGATGATCGTGGGCTTATCGAACAATCCGCGCACCGCCGGAAAGGGCGGACGGGGTCTGGGCATCCCGCGCTTGCCTTCGATGCTGTGAATCAACGCGGTCTCCTCGCCGCACACAAACGCGCCCGCGCCCTGCTTGATCACGACCTCGAGATCGAAGCCGCTGCCGAGGATATTCTCCCCAAGCAAGCCGTAGCCCCGGGCCTGCGCGATGGCCAGTTTCAACCGTTCAATCGCCAGCGGATACTCCGCCCGGATATAGATGTAGGCCTTGTCCGCGCCGATAGCGTACGCCGCGATCGCGATCCCTTCTAACAGCCGATGCGGATCGCCCTCGATCACGGCCCGATCCATAAACGCGCCCGGATCTCCTTCGTCCGCATTGCAGATCAGATATTTGTGATCGCTCTTTGTGCCCAGCGCAAATTTCCACTTCCTTCCGGTGGGAAATCCGCCGCCTCCGCGCCCGCGAAGTCCGCTTTGCTCCACCTCGTCGCACAGCTTTTCCGGACTCAGCTCGCCCAGCGCCTTCGTAAAAGCTCCGTACCCGCCATGGGCGATTTTCTCCTCGATCTTCGTCGGATCAATCAGCCCGCAATGCGCCAGCACCCACCGCGTCTGGGGCGCAAAAAAGGGATGTTCGTCCAAGTAAGGGACATCGGGCCAAGGCGCCAGCTTGTCGTTGCGATGTTGTCCCAGCACCCCATCGGCGGAAATCTTCCCGGGTAGCGCCGCATCCAAAACAGCGTCCACCTTCTCTTCCGTGACCTCCTGAAAGCATACGCGCGTGCGTCCGGGAATCTGCACGTCTAACAGCGGCTCGGCGGAACACAACCCGATACAGCCCACCTCGACCACGTCCGCTTCCATTTTGCGATTCGACAAATACGCTTGCACGGCGACGAGGGTCTTTCCTGCTCCGGCCGCAAGCCCGCACGTGCCCATTCCCACAAAAATTACCGGACGCGTCAGGGTCTCCCGGCGCAGACCGGCTATACGTTCCCGGCGTTTTTGTTTGCACGTTTCGTCGTCATGGCAGATCGGTCCGTCTCCCAAACACGCGATCAAATCCGGGCAGGGACGATCCGCATCGTGCCAGCAACGCGCACAGCACTTCGCTTCAATTAGTTTGGGCTTCATCGGCGGCCTTTCTGCGATACGTATCCAGGATTTTCTTCACCTCGTCGGGCGCGACGCCGGCGAAAAAGTCCCCGTTCACATTGATTACCGGAGCCAGCCCGCACGCTCCCATACACGCCACCACTTCGAGGCTGAACATCCCGTCACGCGTCGTCTGTCCGGACGCGACCTCGAGCGCCTGCTCAATGGCGTCTAAAACACGTGCCGATCCCTTTACGTGACAGGCGGTTCCCCGACAGACCTGAATGTGAAACCGTCCCTGGGGCTGGAAACGAAACTGATTGTAAAACGTCGCCACCCCGAAGATCTTGCTGGCGGGAAGCCCGAGATGCGCTCCTATCCGAACGATCGCCTCGCGCGACAAATAGCCGTCTTTCTCCTGCACCTCCTGGAGAATCGGAATCAGGCTGTCGCGCCGGGCGCCGGGATGCTTCTCAAGTATAGATTGAATTTCTATGCTGCTCACCACATTATTTCCTTTCCCTCGCTATGGCATCGCAATACGCGCCGTGCGTGATCTCCTTCATGGATAGCCATATCCTACTGCTTCCCACGTAGCTATCCAATGAACTTCACACGGACACGCAGACAGATGCCGGTTTTAAAAAATTTTAACGTGCTCCGGAATCCAGCCTTCGGGCTGTTTTTCGGATGAAACTCTGAAGGGTAAATTCCTGCAAAAGTGGACATAGAGCACTATTCTTTGTCCTCTCAGCAGTCTTTTCGGGAACTTTGAAAATAAGTCATTTCCCGAGCAGCGTCTTAACTTTTTCCAGCAATACGCGCGGCTGAATGGGCTTCTCCACAAAATCGTCCACCGGAAGATACGCGCTGTCCTTTTTCGGGGAGAACCGCATTCCCTTCTCCTTCCCGATGGCGGTGACCATCAGGATAGGCAGGTTGGCGTAGGCCGCATATTCCGGATCGGGCGTCTTCAGTTTGTAGGATACCTGAAATCCCTCCGTGTCGCTGTCCATCATTACATCCAGGATCAGCAGATCCGGATTCACCTCCTTCACCTTTTCCAATCCCTCTTTCCCATTGGAAGCCTCCGATACCTCATACCCGTTGGCCTCCAACGTCAGCTTCATCGCCTCCACGACATCCGGATCGTCGTCCACGATCAAAATCTTGTTCGCGGCCATAATGTGCCTTCCTTTCAGGGTTTCACCGCAGAGCACCCAGAGTTCGCAGAGAGAAATTCTTGCTTTTTCGTTTTCTCAGCGATCTCAGCGATCTCAGCGGTAAATTTATGTTTTCCGTCAAGCTCAAACGCAGCCATCTCGTCCAGCACCCGCTCCACCACATCGGGAACAGCGCGAAGCACTTCGGGCGAAAGCCTCATACTGGTGTCCATCCGAGCGGGCTGTACGCCATACACAACCACTTCCTGCGGCCTTATTCCGAGCGACTCCGCCAGCTTCAGCGTGCCCAACAGATCCCCCTCGTGCAGCGAAAGCCTCCTGGAAACCAGTCGGGACGTCGCCTCCTCCGGTCGAAACCGCACCACCGTTCCCGGCGGCTTGCGCATCTTCGCCGCATCCACGATCACCGCCTTGTGCGCTCCCTCCAACCACTCTATCAGCCGATGTCCCGCCACGCCTCCGGAGATCACCTCCACCCAGGAGGGCAGTGTCCGCTTACCCAATGCCTCCACCACCCGAACGCCGACTCCCTCGTCCCCCAGCAGTACATTGCCCAAGCCTAAGATGACGAACGGTTTTTTTCGGCTTTCCACGATAGGATTCTCCGGTATCACAAAGCAGAGCACTTTCGCCCTCTCTCTTGTAGTTTTTTCTGTGTCTCCGTGTCTCTGTGGTGCTTTTCCCGTCTCCT
>MVCQ01000043.1 GCA_002059205.1 Candidatus Latescibacteria bacterium 4484_107 | reverse complement strand
CCAGGTCGCAACAATGTCCATCGCCACTTTCGAAGAGAGTATCCGCCCTCCGAGGGTCAGAATATTGGCATCGTTGTGGCGCCGGGCCATCGCCGCCATCTCCGGCGAGAGGCACAGGGCGGCCCGAATGCCCCGAACTTTGTTCGCCGCAATGGACATCCCGATGCCCGTCCCGCAGACCAGAATTCCCAGGTCGAACGTCCCTTGAACCACAGCCTGGGCCACGGGAAACGCATAGTCCGGATAATCCACCGCATCCTCCGAATCCGTTCCGAAATCCTCCCATACGGCTCCCCTCGCACTCAGAAAAACCTTGATTTGCTCCTTCAACCCGAACCCTGCATGATCGCTTCCGATGGCAATTTTCATAATGTCCCCGTAGCAATGAACAATACCGTTGCTCCTCCTGAATAGGGGCGCTTGGGCGGAGTATGGTTCATTTCGATAGACAATCGGAGAGCGAACGGTGCGTTTCGCTGCAACGCCTCTTCAATCCGAAATCCCCAATCCGAAATCGGCTATCCGCTCCCCATCGGTCTCTATTCCCTCCAGGTGCAACAACGCACGTTTCCATTCCAATCCCGCGCTGAATCCCGCCAGTTTTCCGTCCGCACCTACCACGCGATGGCAGGGCACGACCAGGACGAAAGGATTTCTGCCCAAAGCGCCTCCCACGGCCCGGGCCGCCCCGGGCTTCCCGATCTTCGAGGCGATCCACCCGTACGTTCGCACCTCGCCGTAAGGAATCCGGCGCGCCGCCGTCCACACGAGCCGCTCAAAATGGGTATGCCCTTCCAGTTCCAAGTGCACGTTAAACCGCACGGGCACGCCGCTAAAATAACCCTGCAATAATCCGACGAGCGAAAATGCCTTCTCAGAAATCGCGCCAGCGGGATGCGCGCCAGCGAAAGGAGTATAAGGTCCGAGCGCAACGGAATGCAGCACATCCCCCGCCCATCGGATCGTGATTTCACCGTACGGAGATCGAAAAACGACATCGTGTGTGCTATCCATCATGAGATATCCATGGACTGAACCTTCCCCAGAATGCCCCGCTTCGGGAGGGTGTAAGCGTTTTTTTCCAAAAACACTCCATTCCACAAAAGAAGACGGCGAGGACAGATGCCGTTCCGTCTCCGTCGTCGCCGAATCCTCATCCGCTAAATACGGTTCCTTCGGCATCCACTTCTCCATAAACGCCGCGCCATCGGGATACGAACTCCTTTCTTCCGCCCGCTCTTTCCGATATAAGAAACCCTGTTTCCGGCTATCGAAACAGCTCCTTGATCTTGCCCCATGTGCTTTCGTCAATGTCCGTGACGGCTTGGCGTTTCAGAAAATCCAACCACACCGACAGTTCGGAGATATCCGCTCCCGTGCTTTCATACCGGAGCCTTCCCCCGGCATCCACGAGAAGCACCCAGGGAAGCTTTTTCACCTTCACCCGATCTGAACCGGCGGAGAGCACGACGGGCAATTCATCAACGCACATCTCCTGCATCACGCCTCCGTGCGCCCGAACGATCTCCCGAAGACGAGCCGCATGCTCCGAAGAGGGCTTTTCCGATCCGACCAATCGAAACACTGTCACACGCCCCGGCTCGGGCTTCAACGCTTCGTAAGCCCCTGTCGAGCGCCCCCCATGACTGGAAAGAAAAAGCACCAGAAAGAAAACCGTTAGAAAAACACTCGCCCATTTCATTGAGCAGATCACCTCCCTTATTTTTCCCCTTCGCCTCTGCTCTATCCTTAAGGCAGAGGTAAAGGTAGAAGCCTTCCCGCCTTTCTTTACCTTTACCTGTTTTCCTCACTCCGCGCGCACCGTAAAATGCGCCTCCACACGTCCATCCACAATCCGCGCTTTGGACAGATGCGCCCCTTTGACCTCCACAATCTGGATCGCGCCCGCCTTTTGTGCGTCCGTATACCCCAGGACCTCCCCCGTGGAGGGATCCCGCAACTCCTTGCCCTGGTCGTACACGTTGAACTTATCCCCAATCGCTATCCCGTCCTCCGCGCCCGCATTCACATACGCTTCATCGCCCTGGACCTCGAGGACGAACACCGGCCGCGCGGTTGCCTTCAACCCGGAAGGCGGCGTGACCACTTCCTCAACCTTGCCTTTGATCTCTTTGAGGGCCTTGAGCATCGCCTGACCGATGATGGTTTTCCGAAACGCCTCCGAACCGAATTCGATATCGTTTAGTCCGTAAAACTGTCTATCCCGCTGCGTAGGACGCCCCAAAAACGTCAAGCCAATATGACGATCTCTGACTTCCCCTTCTCCGCCGATGATGCCCAATTCCCGGCCATCCACCACGCGCCACAGCGAAGCTTCCAAACGCACCGTGGAAGCATAAGATCGGTATCCCCCGAGCATCTGCGCGCCCGCCATAAAGCGGGTGATATTGAACTCCTCGATCTTCCCCGTAATGAGTACATCCGCGCCCAACTCCCGCCCGATGGCGGCGATGTCGTCCCGGCGCTCCTTTTTGGATCTGCCCTCCAAGACCGCCCGCACGCTATCCCGCGGAACAATTGTATAAAACGCATTTTCCCGCAACACCTCGCCGAGAAGCGCCGCGGTACCGCCTTGAATATTCCAGGTCCCGTCGTAGTGGCTTTTGTCCTCAAAGGGCAAAACCGCGATCGTCTGCGCGGTCCACGATCCTTCCGAGGACGTCCACTCAGGCCGCGCAGCCAATGGTTCCGGCAGGGACGATTCAGAGGAGGTCTGAAACGTCGCGCAGCCGCCTACCGTTAGCATGAGCAAAAAGCCCTTCAGAATCAATCGAGTCATTTTGAGCCTCCTTTGGGCGTTGTGCTCAGGGCGTAACGAGCGCACCCAGTCACCAATCACCAAAAAGTTACCGGATCAGAATATCCGGGCGCGCGATGGTCTGTCCCTCAAACGTCGCCTCGATCATCGGCCAGTCGGGAGTCTCCGACAAGACCTTGAACCCCTCCGGCCCGACGAGGATCGTATCCTCCGACTTCGTTCCCGCGATCGAGGGATTCCACGCGTACGCCTGATGCGCCTGAACGATCTCGGAACAATCCGGCGCGCCCTTGAAATCTCTCGGCTCGTATCCGGTTCCGCCGCCCTGATGATGCAGTTGCCACTCATCCTCGAATCCCTCGGCCCGATACGCCGCCACCGCTTTCTCAAAGACCGTTCGCACCTTGGCGCCCGGACGGGTATGCGCGATGAACGCCGCATCTACCCGCACCACGCTGTCGTGCCTCCTGCGCAGATCCGGGGGCAGGTTCCCGAAGTGCACGAGCCGCGTCACCGACACGATCAATCCGCCCCTTCGGGCGCATACCACCACCATCGCGTACCGCCCCACTTTCCTGGACGTCGGGATCGGATGCCGGAACTTTTCGACCCGGTCATCCGCGGCCACCAACAGCACAATCGGCGTGATCTCCTTGAAAAACAATGACTCGGCCAAGCGTCCGGCAATCCCAAATTCCGACTCCCCCAATCGGATATTTCGACAGACCTCCGCCAACGAAGTCCCCGTATCTTTCCCAAGCAACCGATATCGCTCGATCTCCCGTTCGGTCAGCCCGTACCGCAATTGCCGGAACGCATCCCCCAATTCCACATCCGTGGCCACGTTTTTCGCGCCGAACTTCTCCAGAACCTTCGCCCGCTCCTCCGGCCGATGCCACGGGAATGAAGCCATTTCAAAACCGAATCCACCCACTTCCTCCGCTTCCAATCGGGGCGCCTCGATGTTGTCCGTGATCAGCACATCCCGATCCCGCATCGCCAAAATACTTCCCGCTGCCTCCACCGACGCCAACGCCACGAAGCCATTCCCGCCGCCCGTGTACCAGGAAAAGGTGCTCTGCCGCGTCATCAAGACGCCATCCAGTTCCCGCTCTCTCAAGAACCTTCTCACCCGCTCCCGCTTGATGCTGATTTCCTCCGCTCGTGTCATCCTATTTCTTTCTTTTACAATGAGCCATGAACAATATTCGTTTTTCCCCCTTCCCGAATTGGGGTGGTGGGGTGGGGTATTGTTCATTATTCATTGCTCATTATTCATTATTCTTCACCAGTTCCACCAGATCTCCGCACGAAAGATCCGCTGCGTTGGCATCGTCGGTATCAATATGCAATTCCAGTTTCAGTCCCGGCGACACCCGAATCCGCACGTTCCCCAAAGTCACCGGTTTATCCCCGGACACCACGGCCTTCACCAACTCCTCATTCTCAAAGCCGAGACGCCGCGCATCCTCCGGGGAGATATGCACGTGCCGGTCCGCGCGGATCGCCCCTTCCCGCAAGGTGAGCGCACCGTAAGGCCCCACCAGCGTCACCCCCGGCGTGCCGGCGATGTCGCCCGAATGCCGCACCGGCAAATCCAGTCCCAGCGTGAAGCCATCCGTGCGGGAAAGTTCCACCTGGGTATAATCCCGCAAAGGCCCCAATATCCGCACCCGCTCGATGGTCCGCATCCGGGGACCCACGAGCGCCACCGTTTCTTTGGCCGCAAATTGCCCCGGCTGATACAGATCCCGCATCTTTTCCAATTCATGCCCCGGACCATACAACGTTTCCAGCGCATCGCGCGTCAGATGCACGTGTCGCACCGAAACCCCCACCACGACCTTTTTGTCTCCCCCCTCCGTGAGCCCCGCCTGCTCGCGAACCCGCCGGATCACCTCCCGGGCGATCCGTTCCACCACAGCCTCGGTGTCCGTCGCATCCTGCAAATCGAAGCACCGCCCGCATTCCTGACAGGCCGGACTTCTTCTTGCAATTGAAAGATCCATACCGATCCTCATCATCTCGCCAACAAAATCATAGAATTTCCCCAGACTAAAGTTAGAGGAATACAAAGTACCACTTTTCGCGCATAAAGTCAAGTCAAAAAGAAAATACGGAACCGATTAAATTTATACTTGACAAAAATAGTCAAGATTAGTATATTTGAAACCAACCCAAAAACTTCTCACCGCAAAGACGCAAAGGACGCAATGAAAAGGCAGCGTGAGGTTAAGCAATTTTCGATTTAAAATTTTAGATTGCCCAACCCACTCCCTCCTGAGGGCGGAGAGCGGGGGAAGGGAAATTTGAAATCAAAAAAACACTTAAGGTTCAGGCCCGGACAAGGCGGGGTTGGGTGGTTTTAACCTTAACGCTAACCTCGACCTCTGCTTTGAGTGAAGTTCTTTGCGTCCTTTGCGGTGCGTAAGATACTGTGAAGGGGCATGAGATGGTTGGTCTTTCCACCAAAGGCAAATACGGCATTAAGGCGATGTTCGAACTGGCTTGCCATTACGACGAAGGCCCGGTGACGATCCGTCAGATTGCGGCGCGTCACGCCATCCCCATGTCCTATTTAGAGCAACTGCTCGTCCGACTCAAAAAAGCGGGATTGGTGGACAGCATTCGAGGTCCCAAAGGCGGTTACCTGCTGAAGAAGCCCGCGGATTGCATCCGCATCGGCGACATCGTCCGCGTGCTGGAAGGTCCCATCGGATTGTGCGACTGCTACGTCTCCGACGACGCCTGCGACATCGTGGATCAGTGCGTCACAAAAATCTTCTGGAAGCGGTTGAGCCGGAAGCTCGAGGAGCTGTTCGATCAAACCACGCTCCATGATCTGATCGTAGAAATAGCGGAAATAAAGGATTGAAGATTTCCAAAGTCTCGAAGACTTTGGAAATCTTAACCATTGGAGGACTCATCATGAAAAAAATCTATCTGGATCACAACGCCACCACGCCGGTGGATCCCCGCGTGCTAACGGCGATGCATCCTTATTTCAGCGAGGTTTTCGGCAATCCCTCCAGCATCCACGCGTTCGGTCGCGAGGCCAAGGAAGCTTTGGAACGGGCGCGAGGCCGGATCGCCCATTTGCTCAGAGCCGGAGAGCGCGAAATCTGCTTCACCGGCAGCGGTACCGAGGCGGATAATATGGCGATCAAAGGGGTGGCGCACAGCTATCGGAACAAAGGCGATCACCTGATCACCTCCCAAATCGAGCATCACGCAGTGTTGGCTTCGTGTGCGTATCTGGAAAAAGAGGGCTTCCGCGTGACCTATCTTCCGGTGGACGGAACCGGCCGGGTGGATCCCGACGACGTCCGAAAAGCCATTACGGACCACACGATCCTCATCACGATTATGCACGCGAACAACGAGGTGGGCACCATTCAGGCCATCCCGGAGATCGGACGCATCGCGCGGGAACACGGCGTCCTGTTTCATACCGATGCCGTCCAGACCGCCGGGAAACTCCCCGTGGACGTGGACGCACTGAACGTGGATCTTCTGAGCCTGTCGGGTCACAAAATCTACGCGCCCAAAGGAGTCGGCGCGCTCTACATCCGAAAGGGCACAAAGATCACGCCGCTGATCCACGGCGGCCACCACGAACATGGCCGCAGAGCCGGGACGGAAAATCTGGCGAGCCTCGTCGGCCTCGGGAAGGCCGCCGAGATCGCTGGGGCCGAACGCGCGGAGGAGTACAAACGCCTGACCAAGCTGCGGGACGCGCTTCACAAAAAGATCACCGACCGCATCGAACGGGTCTTTTTGAACGGGCATCCGACCCAACGCATCGCAAATACCCTGAACCTTTCCTTTGCCGCCGTCGAGGGCGAATCCATCATTCTCAGCCTCGATATGGAGGGCATCGCGGTGGCCAGCGGGTCGGCCTGCACCTCCGGATCGCTGGAGTCTTCCCACGTGCTGAATGCTATGGGCATCATCCCGGAGTTGACCCAGAGTTCTGTGCGCTTCAGCCTGGGGCGCACCAACACACCGGAGGATATGGAAACCGTGGCCGAAGCGCTGCCTCCCATCATTGAACGCCTCCGTGCTATGTCGCCGCTGACGTGAAAAAATCGAGTCCCATCGCAAAGGCGCGGCAGCGCGCAAAGAAATTCAAACAAGGTGACAGTTGAAATTGAGTTCCTTCGCTCTACCCTCATGTCTTTTCTTCGCGTCCTTTGCGCCCTTTACGGTGCAATAAAATCAAGGAGAATAAAAAATGTACAGTGAAAAAGTGATGGATCATTTTCAACATCCCCGCAACGTGGGACAACTCCCCGATGCGGACGGCATAGGAGAGATAGGCAATCCCGTGTGTGGGGATATTATGAAGCTCTACATCAAGGTGTGGGACGACCGCATTCAGGACGTCAAATTTCAGACCTTCGGATGCGGCGCGGCCATTGCCAGCAGCAGTATGATGACCGAGTTAGTCATGGGAAAGCCCCTCGAAGAAGCCGAACGGATCACCCGAAAAAACGTAGCGGACGCCCTGGACGGACTGCCTCCCAACAAAATGCACTGTTCCAATCTGGCCGCGGATGCGCTGCACAAAGCCATAGAGGACTATCGGATTAGAAACGCGCTGCCCGCTGTGGCGCCGTGACATTTCTCAAAACCCCTCCCCGAAACGGGGAGGGGGGGGCTATTTCCCCGAAGTCAGAAAACGCATACTCCTCCTTCCCTTATAGGGAAGGGGGCCGGGGGGTTAGGTTGGGTGCTGAAAAAAATTAAAAAGCATCTCGAAAATCACCTAAACTGGGAAAACAGGTAGTGGCAATATCTCAAAAAACCGTCCTGCTCGCCATGAGCGGTGGCGTGGACAGCTCCATAGCAGCCGTCCTGCTCAAAGAGCAGGGCTATCGTGTGGTCGGGATTACGATGCGTCTGTTCGACGACGAGCGCGATGGCGCCGGGGACGCCATAAACGCGGCCCGGCGAATTTGCCAGACCCTGAAAATCTCCCACAGCGTAGTGGACTTCCGGGACGAGTTCGAGGCCCTGGTGATTCGGGACTTCGTCGAAGTGTATGCGAGCGGGCGCACGCCCAACCCTTGCGTCCTCTGCAATCCCCGCATCAAGTGGCGGATCCTGCTCGAACAGGCCGAAGCCCTAAATGCGCACTACGTGGCTACGGGGCACTATGCCCGGGTCCGATGGGACGCTTCTACGAATCGTTTTATCCTCCTGCGCGGCGTGGATTCTACCAAAGACCAATCCTACGTGCTGTGGCAATTGGAGCAAAAGGTGCTCTCCCGAGCCTTGCTTCCGATCGGCTCGATGCGAAAACCGGACGTTCGGGACCGGGCGCGGGGCCTCCATCTGAAAGGCACCCTCCAGCGCGAGAGTCAGGAGATTTGCTTTATCCCCGATAACGATTACGGACGCTTCCTGTGCGAAAGGTTTGGAGAAAAATTTGAGAAGGGGCCGATTAAAGACCTAAACGGTCGCATCCTCGGAACCCATCAGGGCCTGGCGTTCTATACCATCGGACAGCGGAAGGGCTTGGTTGCGGTGGGCCACCCGATCTACGTCACGCGGATAGATGTCCCCACCAACACGCTGTGGGTGGGCGAACGGGACGAAGTGTTGAGCCGGGAACTTATTGCCGGACACCTGAACTGGATCGCGGTGGAACAGCCGAAAGCGCCGATGCGCGCTCGTGCCCAGATCCGCTCCAACCACGAAGCCGCTCCGGCCGCCATCACGCCACTGGAGGACGGCAACGTCCGCGTGCGTTTTGACACCCCTCAATGGGCCGTCACGCCCGGCCAATCGGTGGTATTTTAT
>MVCQ01000042.1 GCA_002059205.1 Candidatus Latescibacteria bacterium 4484_107 | reverse complement strand
AGCTCCCGAATAAGCGGACGCCCTTTCCGATAGGCCTCGATGCACGCCTTGGGATGGAGATTAAATTCTTTAATCGGAATCCCGGTAATCTCAAGCAGCGCCAGATAGGTCGAACCCACGAACCATCGAAAACCGGTTTCCTGTCTCAACGTCTCGTAATTTGGTTTCCTGGACATCGTTTTACTCTGCATAGGGAACGCCTGCATTTTCTATCCACAAAATCGAGAAGAAGGAGCGCCGCTATTTTTGGAGTCCTTGATGGTTGACGCGATTTTTTCCGGATCGGAAATCAGGCACTTCGAGACGGGCGCTGTCTTCGTCTATCGACTGCGTGGATAGAATGGCCGGAGCCGCCGTCTCCACCGCTTTGTACACATCGAGCGGAGGCGTGGTATCCTCCACAATACTCTTGATGAAGTTCGCCATGGGGTAATAGTCCCGCGCCACTGTGGCCGCTTTCCAACGCTTCCTTTGGGATCGGACTGTGTTTCCAGCCCCAGTTCACCTTGGCCGGAGCTTCCATATAGGAATCCGAAAACCACCTCCCGCCCTCCTCCACATCCGAGCGCTTTGTTTCAACCGTTCCCTTGGTTCCCAACAGGTGATACCAGTGATGCGGCCCGCCGCGCGGGATATTGAATCCGGCGGCCAGCCGCATTACCGTATCCTTTTCCGTGTGCATCAGAGCCACTTCGATGTCCGATCTGCCGATCTCCGGAACGGCGTAACTCCTTTTTCGGGTTCCCATGGCGAATTTATTTATCCCCCTCGCCTTCCCGATCCACCACCATCGCCATCAACTCCGCCTCCGCCACCAGGTCGCCATCCACGTACGCCCTCCCCTGCATTTTGCACATCGTCCGGCGTCTTCGGATCATCTCCAGCTCAAAGCGAATCTGATCCCCAGGCACCACGGGCTTGCGAAACCGGGCGTTGTCAATGCCCATAAAATACACCAATTTATTTTCCGGGTCGTCCTCCGCGTTCAACAGCAGAATGCCGCCCACCTGCGCCATCGCCTCGATCTGGAGCACGCCCGGCATCACCGGCTGTCCCGGGAAATGCCCGTTGAAGAATTGCTCGTTGATCGTCACGTTTTTGAGTCCGACCACGCGCTCTCCGGGAACGAGTTCGATAATCCGGTCCATCAAGAGGAACGGATACCGGTGGGGCATAATTTTCTGAATGGCGCGCACGTCGAATACGAACTTTTTATCCTTCGCGGTTTTCCCTTGGTATTTGCTTAGAATTTGTTTTTTGCGAACCGCCTTGCGGATCCTCTTCGCCAACTCGATGTTGGCCGCGTGTCCCGAACTGGCTCCCATCACATGCCCCTTGATCGGCATCCCCAATAGAAACAGATCTCCGATCAGATCGAGCACCTTGTGCCGACAGAACTCATTTGGAAAGCGAAGCGGCATATCGTTGAGCACGCCCGTGGTGCCCAAGCGGATCGGCTCCGAGATGTCGAATAATTTCCGGAGATGTTCCAACTCTTCCTCATTCATCTCTTTATCCACAATCACCACCGCATTATCCAGCGTGCCGCCTTTGATCAGACCCCGCTTCCTCAGCATCTCGATCTCGCTCAGGAAGGAGGAAGTACGCGCCGGGGCGTATTCCTTCACAAACTCGTCTAAGGAGAACATCGTGGTATATTGCGTGCCCACCGTCGGATTTTTGGGATCGCTCATAAACGTGATCTTGAAATCGTCCGAGGGTAGCACCAAAAGCTCCACCCCTCTGGATTTCATATCGTCGTAGGAGACGACTTCTTCGATCGTTAGATAGTCCTTCGGCGAATTTTGCTGAACGATCCCTGCTTCCAACAGCGGCTCCACAAAGGGCAAGGCACTTCCATCCCCGACAGGCGGCTCGATCCCGTCCAGGTCCACCACAAGGTTGTCAATCTCCAGCCCCGCGATGGCCGCCAATACGTGCTCCACCGTGCGCACTTCCGCGCCGTCAAGACCCAGATTCGTCCCCCGAGAAATATCCACCACGTGCTCCACATCCGCCGGAATCTCCGGTCGCCCCGGCAAATCCGTCCGAACAAACCGAACTCCGGCGTTGATCGGCGCCGGTTTGAAAGTCAGGCGGGTCGTCTCTCCGGTATGCAGCCCAATGCCCGAACATGAGGTTTCCCGTTCGATCGTTTGCTGTTGTTTGATCATGAAGTGTCTCCCGTCTTACCACGGAAACACACGGAAGATCACGGAGATTATACTGTGGCCTTCCGTGGCAATCCGTGGTGAGGGTTTGTTTCTCATTTTTTATTTCTTTGTTTCAGTTTTTTTTCCAGCGCCTCGATTCGCTTCCCCTGCTCCTTCACGATCTTCAGCAGTTCGGGAAGCCGCGCCTGCGCCGCTTCGATTCGGATCTCCTCCCGATGAGGCCGCGCCGGATAGCCCGATACGACCGTCCCCTCCGGCACGGATTTGCTCACCCCGGCCTGCGCTCCGATGCGCGCCCGATCTCCGACGACAAGGTGTCCGGCCAGTCCGACCTGTCCACCGATCTGCACCCGTTTTCCGATCTTCGTGCTGCCCGAAATGCCGGTCTGTCCCGCGATCACGGTATGCGCGCCCACCGTCACGTTGTGCCCGATCTGCACCAGATTATCTATCTTAGCGCCTCGCCCGATCCGCGTCACGCCCAACGCCGCCCGATCAATCGCCGTATTCGCTCCGATCTCCACCTCGTCCTCAAGGATTACTTTGCCCACCTGGGGGATTTTATGATACTTTTTTCCGTCGAACGCAAAGCCGAACCCGTCCGATCCGATCACCGCGCCGCTGTGTACGATCACCGCTCGTCCGATCTCCGTGCCGTGATACACCGTGACGTGGGGATACAGAATCGTGTGATCCCCGATCCGGGAGCCTTTTCCCAAAAAACATCCCGCCCCGACGACCACCTCGTCTCCGAGTTCACAGTCGTCCTCGATCACTGCGTAAGGCCCCAGATAAACGTCCGTCCCCAGCCGAACGCCCGTTCCCACCACCGCGGTCTCGTGCACGCCCTTCGGAAAACTCACGCCATCGCCATAAAAAAACCGAACCACTTTCTGTAGACACAGATAGGGATTCGGCGACACAATGCACGGCCCGACCGCATCCTGTTCCAACTCCGGGGGTACCATCACCGCCGATGCCTTCGTAGTACTCAAAAAACGCCGATACCGCCGATTGGCCACAAAGGAAATCGAAGCTTCCCCCGCCTCCTCGATCGGCGCTACGCTTCGGATTTCAATCTCCCCGTCGCCGACCAACCTTCCTCCCACCAAACGGGCTATCTCGTCCAACCGTGTTCCCATCCCTTTCCACTCCTTCCCCTTTCGGGTTGGGATTTCGGATTGCGGAATGAACCCTCACCGCAAAGCCGCAAAGAGCGCAAAGCACTTCATGACCTGGGTGTTGTCTTTCTTTGTGTCCTTCGCGATTTTGCGGTGCAAAAATCCGAAATCCCAAACCGTAGCGCTATTCCACCTCTTTGTTCAGTTCCTCCAGCACCCGATCCGTTAGCTCGTATTCCGGTTTGGCAAACACCACCGCCGGAATACCCACGTCGAAGACGAAGTCATAGCCCCCTTCTTTTCCGAGCCGGTCCAGGATGGTGTTGATCTTGTCGTATATGGGTTTGAGCAGTTCCATGCGGCGCTGGGCGAATTTGCCGTCCGGGGAAACGATCTCGTTGACGAACCGCTGGTACTCCACGTATTTCTCCTGAATGGCCTTTTGTTTCTGCTGCTGCGTCTTCTCGCTCCACATCAGCGACTGCGCATCATACTCCTGCCGCAGGCTGTCCAGTTCCGCTTCCTTTGCCTGCGTCTGTTTGTCCCATTTCGACTTGGCTTTTTCCAACTCCGCCTGCACGTCGGCCATGCCCTTATACTCCGTCAATATCCGGTTGGAATCAATGTACCCGAGCTTCAGCTCCTTCGCCCGCACATCTCCGGAAAAGCCCCCTATCAGTCCGAAAAGCAGCGATGCGACCATCCACGTTTTCATGCTCATACCGTCCTCCTTTTTTCTTCTGGTGATTGGTGAGTGGTGATTGGTCGGCAACGCACCTATTACCACTCACCGGCTTAAAACCTTTTTCCGAACTGGAAGTGGGTATGCCACTTGCCCTCGCGCTTCCCATCTTTGAAATGATCGAATCCGTACGCGAAGTCGAATCCGATCATGCCGATCATCGGAGCCATCACCCGCACGCCGAATCCCATCGAGCGCTTCAGATCGAACGGATCGGTCTCCGAAAACCACAGCCACGAGTTCCCGGCGTCCGCAAAGAGCAGGCCGTAGATCTGTTGCTCCACGATGGGAAACTGGCACTCCAGCCCGGTGATGAACATCGCACGTCCGCCCTCGGAAGGTCCGACGGACATATCGTTGTATCCCCGGATGACGCCGTCGAAGCTCGTGCCTCCCGGACGAAACCGTTCCCGGGGAAGCACATCATGCCCCGATCCAAAACCATTCACGTACCCCATCCGGTTTTTCAAAACAAGCGTGGTTTTCCAGAACAAGGGATAATAGAACTCCGAATTCACCTCGTGTTTATGAAATCCTTTGTCGCTCCCCAGTATCTTGCTGGCGAATTCCATCCGGTAAGAATACACCGACCCCCGGGAGGGGAATTCCGGTTTGTCCCGGCTGTCCCGAAAATAGGTGGCGCTGATGCTGCTCGTTCTCTGAGGCCACGTGCGCTCCCGGAAACCGTACGGATCGCTATACCCTTCGCTGAAATTGCGGTACCCCACCTCTTCGAGACGATAGATCAGACGCACCGTGGAATAATCGTCCGGCCAGGTAAGGTGCCTTCCCACACTCAGGTATCCCCCGTTTCGGTTCTCATCGTAACTGCTGTATTTGTAGGTCAATTTATAGACGCTGAAGCTTCCGCTCGTGGGCGTATCGAACAGCCACGGTTCGGTAAAGCTCATTTGAAATTTTTCCTGCCGGGTCCCGAAATCCCAGTTGAAATCCAGACGCTGACCGTTTCCAAAAAGGTTGGGGATGCCCAACCCGAGCGATCCCGTCAGCTTATACTGTTCACTGTATCCCGCTCCCATCATAGCCTGGCCGGTGGATTTCTCCTCCACCCGGAACGTCACATCCACGTCCCCATTTTCCAGTGGTTCTACATCCGGCTCCACATTTCCAAAGTAGTTCAAGAGATAAACATTCCGGGCACTTCGCTCCAATGCCGAACGCCGGAACACCTCCCCGGGGATGACCGTTAACTCCCGCCGGATCACCTTCTCTTTGGTTTTCGTATTGCCCACGATTGTCACCTTCCGAACTTTGGAAGGGTGCCCCTCCTTGATCACAAAATGAAAATTCAGGGTCTGCCCCTCCTCCGTGGTCTCCGGAAGAATCTGCACGGACAGATAACCCCGCTCCTGATAAGCGAACGCCAGGCTGGTGTAAATCTGCTCAAATTTCTCCTGATCGTACGTATCTCCCTCCGAAACCGTGATTTTCTCAGCGATCTCCTTATCGGAGAACAGGGTATTTCCTTCCCAGGTAAAAGCGCCAAACCAATAAAGCGGCCCCTCCCTAACGACGATGTCAACGAACAAATGCTGCTTCGATTCGTCGTAATAGAGGCTGTCCCGAACGACCTCCATATCCCGGTACCCGTTCTTCCGATAGAACGCCGCGATCTTTTTTAAATCTTCCTGAAAAATGGCCTCCTTGAAATCGCCTTTGCGCCACCAGCGGTTTTCCTTGGTCTCCATCTGCTTCTTGATCTTAGCGTCTCCAAACGCCTCATTCCCGATGATCCTGATGCGCTTGATCTTGACTTTTTTGCCCTCTTTGATCCGAAAGGTAAGCGCCACCTTGCCGGTCTCATCCGGGTCCGAAATTTCGGACGTCACTTGCGCGAGAAGATACCCCTTTTCCTCGTATAGTCGCTTGATCCGAACCTGCGCCTTCTTGATCTCTTTTTCTCCAACGATTTGTCCCTCCGCAAAGCGCAGCACGTCTTTCAGTTCCTTCGTCTTGATTTTATTGTTCCCCTCGAACACAATCTTCGACACGGTCGGAAACTCCTTTACCTCGATTGCGATTTGCAGTCCCTCCGTGCTTTGTCCCACGACCACAATGCGAATATCCCGGAACACGCCGAGCGCATACAACCGCCGAATCGCATGCTGCGTATCCTCCATGGTCAGCTCTTTTCCCACGGACAATCCAGACGTGGCCAGGATCAACGAGGCATCCGACCGGATATTTCCGCGCACCTCCAATGTTGAAATCTTCGTCGGGGGCATCTGAGCCTCACTTGGGCCGATCCATCCGATCAGGCAGGTGCACAGAAGTAAAACAACGGTCTTTACGTACATAGAAATTTCTCCTTTTTGGATATCTTCCGGTAATTTCCTCCCCTACAACAGTCCATACGCCCTCAATATCCCGGCCACTTGGGCATCTTTTTTTGCCAACTCCCTGAGCGCAGCCAATACGCCCTCCATCTGACTCTGAACGGACTTAAGCATGCTTCTGCGGTCCCACAGGACGAACCCCACAAAAGCGGCCATCATGCCAATCAGAACGGAAAACAACGTCAACGTCGTGCTCCGGAGGTCGTCTATTCGCTGATTAATGGCCTGCTGGCCCGCTTTCAACTCCGTCAAAACTTCAACGATCTCCCTGTCCGTTATCCTGGGCGCGGTCTCATACCCCCAAGCCGGGACTGCCCACACGAACGCCAGAATCCAAAGTCTTCGAGACTTTGGTAATCTCCTTCTTCCCTTCAGCTTCATTCGGAAGGAAGAAGCCCCCGTACCATCCTGTGGAATGTCTCAAACAACCCAAGGTCGTTTTGAAGATAGGCATACACGCGTTGCATATCCACCTTCATATAGAAATGGGTTAGTACGTTTCTGAACTTCACCATCTCAACCATCTTTTCTTCGTCGAATACTCTTTTTCAAATTCCTGCATTTCTTCCCCGATAAACTGCAGGGATTCGACAACACATCCTTCTGCATTACGATATTTAGACATTCTGCAACTCCTTCAAGTGCTTCCGGGCCGCCTTTATTTGCCACGAAATTCCGAAGAGACTGAAATCTTCCATCTGGAATACGGAGTAATTTTTCAGGTCTGCGTATCCGGAAAAATCTCTGATATATAGAGGCAGACCCAAAACAACGGCGTTATAGTACAGCATAGGTTTTCTGAAGTCATCAAAAATGGGTATCGCGTTGACCTCTTTTTTTGTCCGCAGAGAAAGCTCAAGGGAGATATCTGTAAGGCGATCGAAAATCGCTTCATCGGTAGCGTGTGTGGGGGAAAAGTGTAAAGCCACATCTATGTCGGAATCCTTCCGTGGATAGCCACCCGCCCAGGAGCCATACAGAAAAGCCATATCGAGATCAAAAGCCGCGGCTTTTTCTTCAAAGAAGGCTTTCTGGATACGAAGAAGATTTTTCCGGAATTGTGATTGTGATCTATTCATTTTTCTCTGGGGTAAGTTTTTTGACCGGCCCCTTTCAAAACGGTTCACCCGAACGCTCGCCTGCCTTGTCTGAAGAGGCCCCCGCAAAAGGGTATCCGATGAGACTGCTTCAGCACTCCGTACGCTGCAATGACAATGACAAAGCCGTGTTGTCGCCGCGGACGAAGCGGATCCCTTTTTTTGAAAGAGGCTATAAAGATACGTTTTTTACGGATTTTATGCAAGCAATTTTTGATCTCTTTCGTGAAACGTCAAGCGGAGAGCGTGAAGCGTGAAGCGAAAAGTGTTGCGTAATGCGGAGGGCAAGGGGATCCTTCAGGCTTTCTCCCTTATGGCTCCAATTTCCCCGAGTGCAATTCCCCCTCCTCCCCTTAAAACGGAAACCAATGTCGTACTCGCACCTGCGGATTCGCCTCCTTCAGGAGATTATCGTAGTCGTATTCGAACTGAAAGACCGTATTTTTGCCCGTCCGAAACTCGATCCCGAAGTGGTGTTTTACGCCCCAGGTCTCCTTTTCGTAAGCATCCCGCCCGATCTCCAATTGGCCGGTGTAGAAAAGATACCAATCCCTGGCCACGTATTGTCCCAACGTCCACTGAGTGCCCCGAAAAAGCGCCAGGTCCGAGGCCGTCTGATCGGGAGAGAGCAGTTTCTGTCGGTGCAGCAGATTTCGGGCGATGGAGGGTTGGAATCGCACCACATCCAAACCCAGAGCCCGACGCAGTTGCCGCTCCATCGGATTGAGCAACGGACGCAGAAGGTAGCTTTCCACCCCCAACGTCAGAGCCCCCCACGCCCGACGCTCGTACTCGCCCTCCATATAGCCCAGCTTCGCCAGGATCTTCTCCCGGGAATCATCCTTGGGATCGCTCGAACGCAGGTTGAACTCAAAATCGCCCCATCGCGCCCGTTCCAAACGGGTGCCTGTTCGCTCGTCCATTTGGTAGGCTTCGAGAAAAATATCCGTGGCCGCATTCGTCGAATCATCGTACACGGTGGTCTTGGCCAGAAAGCGCAGCACCGGTTTGGCGCGATATCGCGTATTGATCTCCATCCCCGCCTTTTCTACCTGAAATTCCGTATCGAGATATGAGACCGTTCCCTCCGCGGCTTTCAACTCGCCGTCG
>MVCQ01000041.1 GCA_002059205.1 Candidatus Latescibacteria bacterium 4484_107 | reverse complement strand
CGGTGTCCCCGGACTCGGCGTTGACCGAGGCGCAGGTGGAGCACATGGTCCGGTACGCGATCTCGATGGCCGGGGGGTTGCACACGATCATCGAGCCGGGCACGGACTGGGTGGTGATCAAGCCCAACATCGTGGAACTGAAGCCGAGGGGATCGGGCGTGATCACGGATTGCCGGGTGGTGAAGGCATTGGTCAAGATCGTGCACGGGATCGTGCCGGAGGCCCGAATCACCATTGCCGAAGGCTCCGGGGAGTGGATTCCCCCGGATCGCGCCGACATAAAGGCGACAGTGCCCCGCGCCAAGATGGGCGACGGCTTTGAAGTGGCCGGCTATCGCGCGCTTCTGAGTGATGAGGCGCTTTCCGGCGTCCCTCTCGACATCGTGGATCTGAACTTCGACGAAGCCGTGGAGGTGACGGTTCCGGACGAGTGGTATGCGCGCGAGAAGTATTTCATCCCTTCCACTATCCTGGAATGCGACGTGCTGATCAGTGTGCCGGTGCTGAAAATTCACGACGGGGTGGGCATGACCAATGCGATGAAGAACTTCGTGGGGATCGCGCCCGGCATGATCTACGGCTGGGCCAAGATGCTCGGATATCCTCCGGGCAGCGGCAATCCGGGGCTTCCGCATACGCCGGAGGTTCTCGACGAAACCATCGTGGATCTCACCTCCCTGTCGGACGTGGATTTCACGGTGGTGGATGCCATTGTGGCTATGGAGCGGTTCAAGTCGGATGAGTATGGCGGGAAAGCCGTGCGGATGAATACGATCATCGCGAGCGCGGATATCGTGGCCGCGGACGCGGTTTCGGCCCGGCTGATGGGACTCAACCCGGATGACATCGAGTATCTTACGCTTGCGGCGTACAAAGGACTCGGGCAATGCGACCTCGAAACCATCAAGGTGAACGGAAACCCCATCGAGCAGGTGGCCCGCCGCTTTGAGAAGTGCCCGGCGGATTGGGGCAAGTGGGGCGAACAGGGGCATTACGGTCAGGGCGCGCGTACGTGGCTTTTGAAGGGGCCTTTCGAAATCGGGGAGATGGAGGCGATGACGCTCGATCCGAAGGCGACCAAGCCCGTGCCGGATCAGGACGGCTGGAGCAAGCCGGTCTATTTCCACGACGACCGGATCGATCTGGATACGTACTACAACGATCCGGTCAATTGTGTGATTTACGCGTACACGGAGTTCACGGCGCCCAAATCGCAGATCGCCGAACTCTGGGTCGGCTCCGGGGAGGACGTGAAGGTTTGGATCAATGGAGCGGAAGTGTATGCGTACAAAGGCGTTCGGCGCCATCGTCTGCCCAACGATCGGGAGGGAATTCAGATCGAGGAGGGCCGGAATATGCTGTTGGTGCAGGCGAAGCAGACGCGGGGCGGATTCGACTTCAGCGTGAATATCTGCGAACCGGAACCGGACAAGCGTTACGACGGCAACCGGGTCTTCGGACTGAAATTTGTCCTCCCGGAGACCCAGGTGGAGACCGCCAGCGTAAGCGTCGAAGAGGTGGTCGGATTCCGGATCAACGAATGGCTGAATCTTACGGACAAGGCGGACCGGTTCGAGCAAGGCGCGTGGACGATCTATACCACAGAGAACGGGCTGTCGGGCAACCGCGTGCGTTCGATGGCCTTTGGTCCGGACGGCTCCCTATGGGTCGTGGCGGAAGGATTGTGCCGGTTCGACGGAAAACGCTGGACCACGTACGCGAAAAATGAGCGCTTCCCCAAGGGCCGCATCCGGGACGTGGCCGTGGATCGGGAAGGCAGCGTGTGGCTCGCAGGCAATCGCGGTCTCTATTCCTTCGACGGCAAGAGCACCGCCTCCCACCTCGGCGGATGGATACCCTGTGTGACAGTGGATCACCAGGGGCGCGTGTGGAGCGCAGCGTGGGGACAAGGGGCCAGTGTGTATGACGGGAAGACGTGGAAGACATACACTGAGCACGACGGCTTGAGTCACATCAATGTGTTCGACATCACTGCGGACCTTCAGGGGAACCTCTGGATGGCGACCATGGGGGGCGGCGTGAATCGTTTCGACGGCAAAACGTGGATGCACTATACCACCGACGACGGGTTGCGTGATAACCACGTCAACTCAATAGTGGCCGATCAGGCGGGGAACATCTGGATCGCTATGGATGACAACGGGGTGAGCCGCTTCGACGGAAAGACCTGGACGAACTACGGAAAAAAGGACGGCCTGGCGGGACGAGACGTGCGGGCGTTGATGGTTACCCGAGAAGGTTTTGCGTGGGTGGCTACTGAAAACAATGGGTTGAGTCGCTTCGACGGCCAAAGATGGGTCACGGGGATCTGCAACGAAGAGGTGCTGTCCATCGTTCAGGGCCCGGATGGAAGGATATGGTTCGGAAGCGGTGGCGGAGGCGTGGCGGTGCTGGGGGAATGAAACGTGAAACGTGAAGGGAGGGGGAAATTAGCGTTCGTTTTCCCGTGCATGGATTGCCTTGTTAAACCTGAAAAACCGCCCTGAGTTTCTACCTCAAGGCGGTTTTCCTCTTCTTACGCTTCACGTTTCACGTCATTTTGGAGCATCGGGAAGGATACGCACGATCTGCTTCTCACGTTTCACGTTTCACGTTTCACATTTCACATTTCACATTTCACGTTTTACGTTTCACGTTTCAGATCGGACTCAGGACGCACCAAGCTGCTCGCGCCATCGTTTTTCGATCCTCCGCAATTCCTTCTTCTGCTCTTCGGAGACGCATTCTTTTTCCACGGCCAGCAGTTTTTTCACTTTTTCCTCCGCGCGCTGCTCAATCGTCCTCCCGCCTTCCTGCTCCCACGATCCGCGCCGGTTCCGGTTGGCCAGGTCGCTCGTGCTCAACTCCTCCCGATAGTGATCCAGGGTGTGATCGTGGCTCAGAAAATCCCCGCTGAATCCGACCTCCCGGATCACGTCCAACGCGAGATGCTCCGCGTCGGTCTTGAATCCCCGGAGAAAATGCTGGATCATCGTGAGCATCTCGTCGTCGAGGACGGCCTGGGTCAGGGAGAGCGAAAGCTGCGCCTCCATCTGGCCGATGCCCCAGATCGCATTGACCCCGGCGGCGGTATGCGTGAGAAAGCCCATCATCTTTTCGTACGCGCACTGGGAGTCTATGACCATCGCGTCCGTGCTCACCCAGGAGGCGCAGGGGAGATCGTAGTGCGCCGCCATCTCCGCGCCGCTGGCCGCGAAGAGACAGGGTTCCGGGGAACCGGTCAGGGCCACGGTGGTGCGCATGTCCAGAACGTGCGCAAATCCCATGTTATAGATGCACGGACGCGCTTCCTCCAACAGTTGCGCGATCACGAGGCCGCTGAGGATCTCCGCGTTGGCCGACTGAATCGAGCCGGCGATAGTGACCGGGGAGGTGCCGCCGGCCATCGGCTCCGCGTTGAGCATCATGGGGATTTTTCTTCCCGAAGTGCACGCCATCAAGGCCATCGCCGTTTTGCTCCAGCGGAGGGGACTGACGTTGCTGTATCCGAGACTGAAAAGAGGATGTTCGGCCATGTCCGCTCCGTCTAACAGCACTTCGGCCATCTCCATGATCGCCCTGGCCCCGTCGGCGGAAAAGATGACCGGTCGGATATGCCTCGTCGTATTTTCCGCGATCAGACGGAACCCCACGAAGTCCCGATACGTCGGAGGCACGTCGCACAGGCTGGTTCCCACCATGGCATCCGGCTGGTCCAGGGCATCCACCAGCCGCGCCATTTGTATGAAGCGCTCCGAATCAAGGCCCACCCGTTGGTTTCCCTCCACCATGTACAGGGCATTGCCAGTCCAGTACATCGAGCCGCTGCCCGGATGCAGGTCGAATCGCCCTCCTCTCCGATCCGAGAGCGCGATGGCGGAAGGCGTTGTCTCCAACGCCCATTCAACGAGCGCTTCGGGAAGATGGGCGACCTTCGCGGTGCGATCAATTTTTGCCCCGCGCGATTCCAGCCGGTCCAGGGTCTCCTCGTGCTCCACGCGTACGCCAAGGTCGGACAGAATTTTTAGACTTCCCTGATGAATGTGCTGTTTTGCCGCATCATCTAAAAAAAACATCGTGTGCTCCTTCCTTTTTTTGTCACCGCAGAGACCGCAAAGGACGCGGAGAACTTCAGTGAGCAATGAGGTTGCTTTCGCAGAACACTAAACCGCTGAAGCGGTAACTCCGCCTTTCGCCAAAAGTAGCCGTCTTTCTACCGGAGTTACCGCTTTAGCGGTTTAGAGGGGCTTCAAACAAGCAGGCGCTTTTCCCTTCCTCCCTTCACGTTTCACGTTTTACGTTTTCATTACTCACTCGCTCTTTAATCTCCTTCGCCAGCTTTTCCCCGATTCGGCTCACTTGGGCGATCTGTTCCACTTCCGCCCGGGCGATTCGCTTTACCGATCCGAAATGTTTCAACAGCGCGATCTTCCGGGTCTTGCCGATTCCGGGGATGCGGTCCAACTCGGATGCGATCGTGCGATTCCCTCTCAATTTCCGATGATAGGCGATCGCAAACCGGTGCGCTTCGTCGCGGATCTGCTGCAAAAGCTTCAGCGCGGAGGAAACTTTCGGGATCGTCTGCGCCTCCGAAATCCCCGGTACGAAGACCTCCTCCAACCGTTTGGCCAGGCCGATGACGGGCTGGTTTTGGATGCCCAATTTTTCAAGCGCTTCCACCGCGCTGGAAAGTTGTCCCTTGCCACCGTCCACCAGCAGTAAATCGGGGAAGCCGTTGCCCTCTTTTTGAAGTCGCGCAAACCGCCGCGTGACCACCTCCCGCATCATCGCATAATCGTCCACCCCCGCCACACTTCGGATTTTGAACCTCCGGTATTCCGACTTTTTCGCGCGTCCGTCCACAAAGCACACCAGCGACCCCACCGCGTCCGCGCCCTGGATATTCGAGATATCCACCGCCTCGATCCGCCGGGGCGGCCTGGTCAACCGCAGATCCCGCTGAAGCGCCATCACGCTGTGGGGCATGCGATCTTTGAGTTTCTCCCGCTTGAACCGGCGCTCCGCCAGCATCACCTCCGCGTTCGTTCGGGCCATCTCCATCAGTTTAGCCTTGTCCCCCCGCTGAGGCGTCTTCAGCGTCACCTTGCCGCCTCGCGCCTCCGACAGCCAATCCGTTATCATCTCCTCGTCCGGGATCGTGCAGGGCAGATGAATTTCTCCCGGAATCGCCACCGCATCCACGTAGAATTGTTTCAGGAACGCGGACACGATTTCCTCCGGAGACGCTTCCATCGCGCCGCCGAGCACGTAAGTTTTTTTGTCCAAAAGCTTGCCCTCCCGAATCTCCATAATCACCCCGCACGCCTCGTCGTCCTCCCGCGCCATGGCCAAAACGTCCCAATCCTCCAGTTGTGTCGAGGCCACCCGCTGCCGCGCGGTGGTGCGCTCTATATCCCGAAGGCGATCCCGAATTTCCGCGGCCCGCTCGAATTTTTGGGATCGGGCGGCTTCTTCCATCTTCTCCCGGAGCACGGTTTTCAAGGCATCGCTCCGGCCGGAGAGAAACAGGATTACCTGCCGGATCATCCGGGCGTAGTCTTCCTGGCTCACTAAGTTCTGGCACGGCCCCTGGCAGCGTTTGATGTGATAGCTCAGACACACGCGGGGCGGTTTTCGGTCGGGCAGCTTATACGTGCAGTCGCGCACCGGGAAGAGACGCCGCACGGTCTCTACGGTGTTGCGCATCGCCCGCACGTTCGTATAAGGCCCAAAGTATTTGGCCCCGTCCCGCGCTACGGTTCGGACTACGGTCAGGCGGGGATAGGGTTCGCTGGTAATTTTGAGGAAGGGATATTTTTTGTCGTCCTTGAGGTTGATGTTGTAGCGGGGTTTATGTTTCTTGATCAGGTGCGCCTCCAGCACCAGCGCTTCCCGCTCCGTATCCGTCACGATGATGTCGAAGGTGGCGATTTTGTTCACGAGGGCCTGCAACTTCGGCTGCCCGTCGTGGCCCGCTTCTTGGAAATACGAGCGCACCCGATTCCGAAGCACCTTCGCCTTCCCCACGTAGAGGATGACGCCTTGTTCGTTTTTCATCAGATACACGCCGGGCTTTGGGGGGAGTGTCTCTAATTTGAGGGTCAGTTCCTGATTTTTCATGGGGGTGCTGTCCGTGGGCGTTTTCTGTGAATGTGAGGGGAGAAGGGTGAAAAGAGGGATGCGTGAAACGTGAAGCGTGATGCGTAAAACGTAAAACGTGAAGCGTGATGCGTGATGCGTGATGCGTAAAATATACGGTTTCTTCGTCTCGTTGTCAAGTCGAAGATCGGGGCCAAAAGAAACGCCCCACGGCGGTTTTTTTTCTTGACAGGGTTGGCTTCTATGATTATATTAGTGACTCCCTCTGGTGGTTCGCGGAGGAAAACAGTATTTGTTTATGCGGGAGTAGTTCAGTGGTGGAACGCAAGCTTCCCAAGCTTGATGTCGCGGGTTCGATCCCCGTCTCCCGCTCCATAATGCGGAGGGAAAGCCGTTTTTCGAAACGGCTTTTTTTCATGGTCAGGATCCTGCGCGAAGTGCCAGTCTTAAAACCGAATTTCGGCGCACCTATTGTCATTCTGAACGGAGTGAAGCGCAGTGAAGAATCTCAATTTTAGAAGGGTGCGGTTCTTCGCTTCGCTCAGAATGACACGAACGAGAACGAGGTTTCCGGAAAGACTTTGAGAAAGCGTTTTCCGGTGACGGACAAGGAGCGAGGCGCCCCATTGAAGAAAAAAAGTGAAAAAGAACGCCACAGAGATCGCCACAGAGGCACAAAGAAAATCAGGGAATGGCACCCATTTCAGAACGTTCAACCCGTTAGGCAATTCTGGCAATCTTTGAAATGCTTCCTGCCTCCGTGTCTGCGTGGTAAAAAATCACTCTGCTTCTTCCTTCTCACATTCTTGTTGCTCGGATTTTCCAGCCGTATCCGGGCCTCGGACGATGCGCATCCCCCGGGGAAAATCCTGTCAACTTCTCCTCTTTCCACGAAGGGAACGCATCATGTCGTCGCCCTTTTTGCCAAATTCAAGGACGAAGCCCCCGGCGTGGTTCGTCCGCCCGAGTACGCCCGCACTCTTTTTGATCCGGAGGTGGAGGGCAGTTTCAGCCATTTTTACCGGACGATGTCGAGGGGCGCGCTGACCATTAAAGGCACCTGTCCGGAGAAAATGTATGCGTCTGAGAAGCCGCCGTCGGAGTATAGTGCGACCGGGTATGAGAGCGCGTTTGGCCCCTTCAATTCAGAGATTCTCCGGAAAGCCGACGAAGACCTGGATTTCGGCCAGTACGACAACGATGGGCCCGACGGCATTCCCAACTCCGGAGACGACGACGGGTACGTGGATTTCGTCTTTATCAATCTTCTGAGCATACCGGAGCACTTTATCCTCCAAAAGGCGACGGGCATCGTGTCCCTGGGGCTTTCCGAACCGTTCCGGACCAACGATGCCGGAGGGAAGTTTGGGAGCATCTGGATCTGGGACGGCTCCACCCAACTGGCCACAAACTTCCATTACACGGTGGGCGTGATGGCGCACGAATACGGGCATGCCCTGGGATTGCCCGATCTCTACGATACCTCCTTTCTAAGCCCATCGGATCAGTCCATCGCCGACGACGGCGCCGGGATCGGACGGTGGGGATTGATGGGACGCGGATCGCTCGGCTGGGATGGCATCCTGAGTCCCTTCTGCGCGTGGAGCCTGGCGCAATTGGGCTGGGTGGAGGTGATCGAGATCTCCGGGGATACCCTCGGCGTGGAGATCGAGGAGATCGGCGCCGGGGGTAAGGTGTACAAAGTGCCCATAGACGGCGAAGAATACTTTTTGCTCGAACACCGGAAGGCTTCCGGCCGGGCCTACGACCGCGAACAGCCCGCCGACGGCCTTTTGATCTGGCACATTGACGAGAGTGGAGACAACGGGAACGAGCATCACAAACGGGTGGACCTGGAATGTGCGGACGGCCTTTTTTCCGACAAGGGGTATCCCGCCGGAATTGTCCCGGATTCGAACTATGGGATGGACAATATGGACTTCTGGGCTCACGGCGATGCGTACCAAAGCCGTCACGCGGGCAATGAGGGCGACGCGACCGACGTGTTCGACGGGGTGCGGTACACCGCTTTTTCGTACCGCACCAATCCCAGCAGCAACGGATACAGCAAGTTTCCCGGCGAGACCGGGCAGACCCGGGGGACGGGGATCGGGATCACGCGCATCCGTCCCCGGGGAGCGGCGATGGTGGCCGATTTCGCGGTGAAGCACTGGACGGGATCTATCGTCGGATACACCGTCTGGTCGGACACCGTTCGGGTCTTCGGGGATATTACCGTGGAGGAAGGAGCGATCTTAGCGCTTGATCCGGGAACCCAGGTGCGCTTTCAACCCTCCGACGAACTCCGGAGCGGAGCGAATCCCGACCGGATCGAGCTGATCGTCCGGGGGACGGTGCGCGCTCGAACGGAAGCGGTTGTTTCCCGCGTGCTTCTTGCGCCATCCAAAGAAGAGGCGCCGTGGTTTGGGATTCGATTGGAAGGAAATTCCGCCGAGCTGGACCTGGAAGATGTCACGCTGGTCGGATCCCTTTACGGAATAATCGGGAAGCATGGGCGCGCGAACGTTGCGCTGAAGTACGTCGGGATCAAAGAGAGCGTTTATGATGCCATCCGCCTGGAGGAGTGGGATGGAAAATTGGAGTTGGCGGATACCTGGCTTTCGCGCTGCGGAGGAAATGGGATCGTGTTTTTCGGAAGCGGGACGCTCGCATTGGTGCGTTCT
>MVCQ01000190.1 GCA_002059205.1 Candidatus Latescibacteria bacterium 4484_107 | reverse complement strand
ACACGGATCAACACGGATGCACACGGATTCCCCCCCCACCGCAAAGACGCAAAGAACGCAAAGAAAACCAAGGCATAAGCATTCGCAGTGAGCATCAAAAGCATTTTCACGTCTAAATGGGTTCAGTCCTACTCGACAATTCGATCCACCACCAACTGCCGGAATTCTCTGGACAGGCTTGAGAAGTAGGCGCTGAAACCGGTGACGCGCACGATGAGGTCGGGATAAAGCGCGGGGTTTTCGTGGGCCCTCAGAATCTGTTCCTTGTTGAGGACGTTCATGTTGATCAACGTGCCACCCTGCTGGAAGTGGCTTTGGATGAGGGCTTTCACGGCTTCCAGTCCCCCTTCGTCGCGCCCCAATCCCGGATCCATATCCAGTTGCAGCGGCACGGTGTTGCCATAGCCGCACTGGACGGCGGCCACCGCATTGGATAGCGCGGTGGGCGCGCCGGAGCTTTCCCGGGCAAACCCGGGATCCGGATTGGCGCCGTGCGAGATCGGCGCACCGGCATGGCGGCCGTTCGGGGTCGCGCCCACGGCCTTGCCCATCGGGATGGTGCTCGCCCAGGAGAAGATGCCAGGGATGCAATTGAAGCCATCCGGCGTGGGCCCTTCTTTGACGATTTCGGTGAAACGTTTGGCGATCTTCTCTGCGTATGCGTCGCCCAGCGAACCGCCGCTTCCAAAGCGCGGGATGTGCTTCATCATCAGCCGCATATCCTCTACGCCTTCCCAGTCGCGGTCGAGATGCCGGAGCAGTTCCTCGTAGGTCAGTTTCCCCTCCCGATCAATCCGCTGCTCGATCGCGGCAAAGGAATCCGCCACCGTGGCCAGCGCGGACAGATCTATGCACATATTGTAGTAATCCACGCCGCCGTCCGTGATGTCCCGCCCGCGCTCGATGGGACCGTGGCAGAGCAGATTGAGCGGCACCTCCGGAAGCACATCCTTCTGATGCGCCATGTGGAAGTCAATGCCCAGCTTGGTGACCTCGACGGCCCTCTGCATGTGCTTCTCGAAAAAAGCCCACACCTGCCCGATATTCCTCCCGGCAGCCGGATCGGCCATCAGTTCCCTCAACGCCACGTCGAACACCTTGGCCACATTGATCTTGACTATATCGTTGAGTGTGTATTCGATGCCGGGGAGCGCGCACCAGTGGCATCCGGACGCCACCCGATTGCGCGCGAGTTCGAGCGGATTTCCGTTCTTCATAAAGCCTTCGGTAAGCGCCTCTTCGCCCATAAATCGGGGACTGCCCACTTTGTCGTCGAACAGATATTTCACGGCCTTGTCGAACAACTTGGGGTTCAGCCCGTCCCAGACTCGGACGGTGATATTGGAGGGGGTCTTCAGGCGATGAGCGGCCTCGAGCAAAAGGAAAGAGACCGGGTTGGTCCTATCCACGCCGCGCGCATCCGGGCCGCCGATCTGGTAGTATTGCGTGTCAATGAGCAACATACAGATCAGATGAAAGATGGCCTCCTCGTCATCCAGGACGCCTCTGGCCACATCTTGCGCGTAGAACGGATAGAGCAGCACATCCAACTGCCCCATCGCTCCCGCGCCGTTGAACATGCGGGTAACCATCGCCACCCACGACACGAGCTGGCACGCCTCCCAAAACGTTCGCGGAGGTCCGGTCATCAGATGCTCGTTCAAATCCGCCATGTGCTGAAGATTCTCGCGAAGATGACGATGCGCCTCAATCCCGGCCATTTCGCGGGCCTTTTCCACGTGATGCCGCATCCAGTTCTGGATCCCCCGAAGCGTGGCCTCGTGTCCGTCGTAGAAGTCCGAGCGGTCCGGATTCTTCTCCCGGCACGTGTAGATTTTGTCGAGAATACCGCCCCAGCCGAGGTCGAAAAGGATCTGTATATCCGGGCAGAAGTGCTGTCCGCCGCCGATTCCAGAAATAATATTATACCGCTCGATGTCTCCCCGAAGGTGTGAGAAGTCGAACTCCGGATCGGGCGGCCAGAAGGGCCTGCTGCGATACATCGGCGGATTGTCCGGGGGATTGTAAAACCATGCGCCCAACTGGGAGCTCAACGGATCCACGTACACCGGAAGCGCACTCAGCAAAGCCCCGAAATTCTCCCCAACGGATTTTGGGCCGAAAGACCCGCCGCTCGAATGATTGGACGCCGGCGTAAACGTCAACGCTTCTTCTCGCGGGTATGCTCCCGTTTCGTGGCGATCAGCGCATCAATACGCTGGTCGTAGGTCAACCGATCAGCCATCCCAAGTTCCTCCGTGAGGCCGGTGAGTGGTGAGTCTGCACAGATCGAAAGGATTCGCCTCCTACGAGATTTAGAGCATGTGGGCAATTCCTTGCCCGATTGCTTTTACTCCTCCAAGACCCCTTCCACTTTCATCAGGGCTTTCATATAGCCCAACGCGAACGCGCGCCCCCGATGTCCCCATGGCGTATCGCCCACCACGATGGGGGTGTGATCGAGCATCATCGTTCCCGTATAGCCGACCTCTTTGTACGCGCGCATCGCCTCTAGCATATCCACGTCGCCATCGTCTATGAAGGTCTCGTGGAAGCAGGGAACGGCCCCCTTCACATCCCGAAAATGGACGTGATGGATCTTCCCCCTCGAACCGAAGTACCGGATGGTCTCGATCACATCCACTCCCATCTCGGCCACCGTGCCCTGACAGAAATTCAATCCATTCGCCTCGCTCGGCACGGTCTCGATCAAGCGCTTCATCCCCTCCACACTCCCCAGCACCCGGGTCTCGCCCCGAAGCGTAGGCACCGGGGGATCGTCGTGATGACATGCCAGCTTCACCCCGGCCTTTTCGGCGACGGGCACCACTTGCTCCAGAAAATAGGTGATCCGCTCCCAGACCTCCTCCTCACTCGCCGCAAACTCCGGTTCCGCGGGAGCCTGCTTCGCCTGATCGTAATCGAAAGTGCGGGTCATCGCCCCACCTCGTGCCACAGGTCTTCGCTCCGATCCAAAGACGGCCGCCAGATTGAACACATACTCCACCACCGGAATCCCTTCCCCACCGACGATCTCAATGGATTGGCACACATCCACGATCTCCTGTTTTCGCTCCGGCCTGCCCAGGCGGATATTCCAATGCTGGGTACCAACTGCCTGAGGAAGCAAGCCCACTCCGATCCGAAGCCCATAGGCCTCCACCCGCTTCTTCGCCTTTAACAGTTCCGGACGCCGCACCGGACCTCGCTGGCGCTCATCCATAAACAGCCCCAAAGGAACCATAAGATGCGTTGCACCAAACTGCCGGGCAAACAGCAACGTCTCTTCCGAAAAATCCACTGCCGCGCAAGTCAGCTTCATAAAACGTCTCCTCGTGATGGCGATTGGTAATTGGTAATTGGTGGCGCACGCTGCTCCTGCTGATCTCCGACCTCTGACTTCCGACTTCTGGCTCCTGACTTCCGCTTCACGTTTCACGGGCCAATCTCTGCAATCTTTGCCGTAAAAAAGTTAAGTCCTCACCGCCGCATCCGCCTCATTCATGAGCTCCCTGATCTCCTGCTGCTGCCCCTCGGAGAGCGGACAAAGATTCTCCGCGTTGGCGAAGAGATCACGCGCCCGGGCTCTGGCTTGTTCGATCATATCGGAGGGATTTGCGGCCCAGGCCAGGGGAACGCGGTGATCCATAAAGGCCGGAATCCAGGACTCCTCGCGGAAAAAGCAGGCCGTGTGCTCGGTCTCCAGGAAAAAGGCGCCGTGCGGAGCGGTGGACAAAAGCGTGTCCATCCCCACGTGCTCGTCGTCCGAGGCCACCTCCCGGAAAAGATGGCGGAAATAAAGCCCCATCTCATAGTCCAGAACGAGCTGCACCGGACTGCCCACGTCGCTGTATGCGAGACATCCTATGCCCAGGGTCCGTTGCCCGGCGGCGATATTGAAGGCCGCGGCCAGCGCCTTCTCATACACGGACTGAGCGGAGACCGTCTGCGCGCCCACACCCATTAAAACGATGCGGGGACTTCTTCCAAAGAGATACGCGTCCATCTGCGATCCGGCCAGAATGTGCAAAGCGAGGTCCGGCCCGGATTGCCGGTGGCTGGCATGCTTCATATCAATCACGGTGGAGGTGGGCGTGATCCCGTGGGTCAGATCGTCCACGGCCAAACGCATGGCGCACAAAGCCAGCGACTCGGCGGTATTCTGCACCAAGCTTCCGGCAATGGTGACGGGTCCCGCTCCGCCGGCCACCGGCATATGGCCGAAAACGATGGGCGTTCCCAAAAGCCGCCGGGCCTCCATCGCGATCTCGATGTTCTCTCTCGTGAGCATGAAGGGAGAATTGACCCAGCATTTCGTGGCGAAGACCGGATCCTTTCTGACCGCCTCCATGGAGCCTTTGGCGATCCGGCAGGCCTCGATAAAGAAGGGCAGCATGGGGGCGGAATACACCGATACCCGATGCGGCTTTCGGCTGTTGAGAAGGATGGTTGCAAACGCGTGGAAATCCCCGGAATTTACCGGGACGTCCGTGGGGATAAACGTAGGATGCGTGCGTCCTACATCGCCGAGGGCATCTACGGCATGAGACCATTGGGCCAGGTCCTCCTCCGTGGCCGGGCGATGCGCGTTGGTCTCCAGATCGCAGATGTGAAGCCCCTGGCCGTGGGTGTACATCCTGACTTCGGACTCAGGCCAATCGGAGACACCCGCGTCGGCTTCTTCCCGCGCCCGCTTTTCATCGGCGATCCGCGCCAGTACTTTATCCCTCACCGGTCGGGGAAAGGTCACCTGCTCGCCGTTGATCGCACACCCGTAGTCGGAGAGCAACTCGTAGAATTCATCGGTCCCCTGAACCCGGAAGGGCACCTCGCGCCACACCTCGAGGGACTGCTGAAAAAGCGTTTCGAGCTGGGATTCGTTGAACAGAGACGGATTCGTTGAACAGAGACCGCTCCATCCGCATCCTGAGCTTTGCCATGGAAACTCCTCCATTGAGGTGAGAGGCTCGACTCATCCAACCCGCCCCACATCGAAAGGGATGCCTTGTCCCGTGCAAGGTGAAAACCCGGCAAATAAAAGTGAAATCTGATTGGCCCCAAAATTACGGACTTAGCGGCTCCCTGTCAAGCCTTTTATGGGAATTTCCGTTTGTTTTTCAGGAGAGCGGAAAAACAAGTATCAGGCTCTGAAACAATCTTGGTAGTCTATGGCGATTTGTATC